>NZ_JBPMMS010000005.1:0-4647 GCF_054025815.1 Desulfolithobacter sp.
CTCTTTTCCCAGAGCCTGGTGGACAAACTGCTGGAAAACACACAGTCTTCGGTGCTTATCCTCCGCTGATTTCCCGATTTCCCTCCCCGTGGCATGGTGTCATCTCCTTCCCCGAGACCATGCCACACACCTTGCAACCACCCGCCCCGGCCAGCAGAGATTCCTCCCTGGCCGGGATCGGGATCCCGCCGATCCTGATACATTTCTTTTTTCTTTTTATCCGGAACCGTTTTCTGTTTCCTGTCTCTCGTTTCTCCTTTGTTTTGACTTTTCACCCGCGTCCATTATTATATCTGCAGAAGTCCTCAATCATCACGGATGCAACGCTTTCCAGGAAACCGGCGTGGCCATGATCGTGAGTAAACCGTATTGTAGCCCAGGTTTGAGCCGCCAGAAAAAGCCGTATCGCATGACAAACCATCTCCTGAGGAAAATCAGCTCCGCCAGCCTTGCCATTGTCGTTCTCCTGCTTGGCATGTTCCACGCTCAGCCCGCCCGGAGTATGATTGTTGCGGAAAAGACTCCAAACGATGTCTATGGCCAGGTTCAGTTGCTCTCCGAACAGGTTCGCCAATTTCGCATGTTCAACAATATTAACACCCCGTGGCCCTCTGTGGCTCCGGAAAAAGGTCGCGAACCCCGCCATGTACTGCAAAAAGCCCTGGAGATACTTGGCAAAATAAACAAATTCCGGGTCAGTATACTCAGGACCGGCCCCATCGCGGTTCCCCGTTTTCCAGGCCGGGACATCACCCCCAACGAGGTCTTCAACGCCGTGGTCCGCCTGCGGCAGGAGCTGGCCCTTCTCAGTCCTTCCGGACAGTCCCAGCCGGAAGTCCCCGAGATCGTCATCCAGGGCAAGACCCCGGCCGATGTCTATGCCGCCCTGTCCGAGGTATCCCTGGCTCTCGACGAAACACTTGGATTGAGGGGATTCACGCCGTCGGATGTCTATGTGCAGAGTCTCCGCATTCTGGACCTGGTCCGTTTCCTGCGCGCCTCTCAAAACATGCCCCTGGACCTGGACCCTCCTGAGCGCCCCCAGGGAAAGATGTCAAACCATGCCCTGTCCTCGGTGTACGACCTGCTGGCCAAAATACGCCAGGCCGAAAAGAACCTGTGGATCAAACCTGTCACAGTGCCTGATATTCCCCGGCGCGTCATCACTCCCACCGATGTCCTCGACGCGACCAACGTGGCCCTGGCCGAACTCCAGCGAATCAAGTACCGACTCGGCCTGGAGCGGGACTTTGTCGCCCCTGAACCAGCTCCCGGCAAGACCCCGGACGATGTTATCCGAAACATCGAATGGGCCGCCATGCTGCTTCCGGACTTTGCCCTGGAGAGACCTCTGCGCCAGTTTGACCGCAAGTCGCTGAAGAAAACACCAAATCATGTCTATTCGGTGACCGAGCACATCATTAAACGGCTGCGGGAGTACCGGCGGCGGCGCGGCATCCAGGGGCCACCCCGGCGGGCTGAAATCATCTATGGCCTCCAGCCACAGCATGTCTATGAGAAAGGTCTCGAGATTCTAGAAAAAATCGATGTGGTGCGCCGCAATCACGGCCTGGGGCCAATCGCTGTCCAGCGCTATCCCCTGCGGGTCATTACCCCGTCCGAGGTGTTTGACCTGGCCCTGCGCCTCGACGAGGAGCTCGACATAGTCTTTCGCCAGGACGGAATGCCGGGAGATTTATGGCTGACCTCGACCACAGTGAAAGAATTTGACGACAAGACACCCAGCGACGTCTTTCTCAACATGCGGCGCATTTCACTGCTGCTGGACACCATCCTTGGCTCCGAAGGTTTCACCCCGTCCCATGTCTTTCGCGAGGCGGTCTCTGTCCGTGACAATCTGCGGATCATCGCTGATTATCTCCAGGAACCCCTGGCCATGCCTGATGGCCAGACAGCCCCCCTGAAACCCGGCATCCAGCCCCGAAACGTCTATCTGAAGGCCAGGCAGGTCATGGGCCTGGTTCTGGAGGCCAAACGGCGGGCCGGCATGTTTGGCGTGCGCGACATTTCCATTCCGCCCGGCAAACCGGTAACACCCACCGATGTCTTCAACCAGGTCCGGATCATTGACGCCGAGCTGACCGAGCTGAAAGTCTTTCTCGGCATTGCTTCCGCAGCCCTGCGCCCGCCGTTCAGGGAAGGCAAGACCCCGGCCCATGTGTTCCGGGTCCTGGAACAGGCCGAAGAGATCCTCCGGCAAATTCTTCACCGGCCGATCGACAGGAACCAGCAACAGGAACCCCGTGCATGACGAAAAGATCACTCCCGGTCAAATTCGGTCTGCTCGCCTTTGTCATCGCCGGTATCGGTGTCGTGGTAATCTCGTTCTACTCTTACCTCGACGCGGCCGCCCTGCTCCGCAACCTGACGGTTCAGCGGCTGACCGATGACATGAACCGGGACGCCCTGTTCTTCATGGAAAACATCAATCGCATGCGCACGGATCTTTTCATGCTCAAACGATATGATCCGGTCAGAGGATACATCAGGGCGATGGAAGGAGATGGATATGACGACCAGCGTAACATGACCACAGAGCTGTGGAAGGAACGCCTGGAAAACGACTTCTTCAACCTGCTCCTCCAGCGCCCTGAATATGACCAGGTTCGCTTCATCGGCCTGGCCGACAGGGGACGGGAAATTGTCCGGGTGGAAAGAAGCGGTGACTCGATCATCATTCTTCCGCAGGACAAGCTCCAGCCCAAAGGGCACAGAAGCTACTTTGCCAAGACCATCGAACTGGAACCAAACTCCATATTCCTCTCCGGGGTTGAGCTGAACCGCGAACACGGGGTCATCCAATTCCCGCTCCACCCGGTCATCAGGGCGGCTATGCCGGTTGAAGACTCTACCGGCAGTATTTTCGGAATTCTGGTTATCAATGCCAGTTTTGAAAAACTGTCCCATACCTTCAGTTCACCGCCGGACAATGTCCAGTACCTGATCGCCGACAGCAAGGGAGATTATGTGTTTCACCGGGACCGGAAACGGATATTCACCTCAGCCCTTGGCGGTGAAGCAGGGCTGTACCGTGATTTTCCCATGCTCAGGAATCTGGTCCAGGCCCGGAGCGAAAGAAAAATTATCGTCCTCACCGATCTGCCGGACCTCAACGCGAGCCTGATCGTCCGCCGACTTGATTACGACCCCCTCAACAGCGATCACAGCCTTGTTCTCGCCACCCTGGCATCCCATGATGTCATTGCCAGCGAAGCTCTATCCTTTGGCAAAAGGCTCCTGGTCAGCACGCTCGGGGTTGTGATCGTACTTTCCATCACCATGGCGCTGCTGGCCAAAAAACTGATGAACCCCATCAGCATGCTGACCCTTGCCGCGGACAAAATCGCCTCTGGCGAAGAAAACGTCCCCATTCCCGCCATTAACCGGCACGACGAGATTGGCCTGCTCGCCAAGTCATTTGCAAGCATGTATGAGCAGTTGTCCCGTTCCAGGGATAAACTGCGCCAGCTCGCCCGCAACCTCGAAAAACAGGTGCAGCGGCGGACCAGGGAGCTTACGGTGGCACTCCGCCAGGCCGAAACGAGCGCCAGGGCCAAAACAGAGTTTCTCGCTGTCATGAGTCACGAAATCCGTACTCCCATGAACGGCATCCTCGGCATGGGTGAGCTCCTGCTCTCCACGCCCCTCAACGGACAGCAAAAAAAATACGCCCAAACCATTTACCGGTCCGCAGAGTCTCTGCTGCAGATCATCAACGATATTCTCGACCTGTCGCGAATTGAACACCAGGACGTGCAACTTGTGCGGGAGCCTTTTGACCTCAAACAGCTTCTTGATGAAATCCAGGATCTTTTTCTACCCGAGTGCAGCCGTAAAAACATCCTCCTGGAGGTCAGGCTCTTCCCCGAAGAGATGAACACCTCACTGATCGGAGACCGCGGTCGACTGCGCCAGGTGCTTGTCAACCTGATCGGTAACGCGGTCAAATTCACCGACAGGGGCAGTATCCAGGTCCAGGTGACGCGACTTGCCCTGCCCGGGGACAAGGCCAGGCTCCACTTCGAAATCATTGACAGCGGGCCAGGCATGCCGGAAGATTGCGAAACAGATATTTTCGAGCCCTTTACCCAGGCAGACAGCTCAGCCTCCCGAAGGCACGGCGGAACCGGACTGGGCCTTGCCATTGTCAAAAAACTGGTCACCGCCATGAACGGTATGGTGGGCTTTAAAAGCTCTCCCGGCCAGGGCTCGACCTTCTGGTTTGAAGTGACACTGAACCAGGACTTCGCAGGTAAAAGTGTCTACATCCCGGAACCTGCCGGGCCGAACCCGATACCAGGCCCAAAAAATCTCTCCGCTCCGGCCAGAGAGGTCAGAATACTCCTGATCGAAGACAATGAAATCAACGCCCAGGTGACCAGAGAGATGCTCAAACAGGCCGGATACCGGGCAGATTGGGCTGCGAGCGGTCAGGAAGGGCTGAAAATGCTCAGAAACAACAGGTACGACCTCGTGTTCATGGACTGTCATATGCCCGGGATGGACGGCTTTGCCACCACCAGAAAAATAAGGGAGCTGGAAAAAAAAGAGGCGAACCCGGATCAACACCTGCCCATCGTCGCCCTGACCGCCAACGCCATGCAGGGGGATATGGAATCCTGCCTT
>NZ_JBPMMS010000006.1:0-16342 GCF_054025815.1 Desulfolithobacter sp.
GCCAGTGGAGATGATTCCGCAGCCGCCAGCCGAGATACATGGTGATGATCATACCGTTTAAGGTGCAGAGCGGCACAGCGGTCTTGACGTCCATCAGCAGGCTGAGAAGGGGAATGGCCACCAGGGCGGAACCAAAGCCGGTCAGCCCCTGAACAAAGCCGGCAGCCAGAAAAACAGTACCTGCAAGAAGGGCGGTTGTCATGGAAAGTGGACCTGTGGGTAAAGGGAATCCTGAATCAGAATACCAGAGGGACACAGATCGGCCATTCTATCGCAGAGCAGGTGGCGTTGTCAATTGTCCCGGCCAGAGCAGAGGTCCTGCCGGCCTTGAATTCTCCTTGACAGCAAAAAGCCAGGTGCAGTAAAACATTACCACGTGCCGGAGTGGTGAAACTGGTAGACGCACCGGACTCAAAATCCGGCGGAGGCAACTCCGTGACGGTTCGACTCCGTCCTCCGGCACCATCTACTGATCCATCCAGTTCCATGGATGTTTACAAAACCCGCAACCGGCAAAGGTTGGCGGGTTTTTTGGTTTGCCCGGCATGGCTGTCGACCGGAATGACCGGCGAGATCCCGATCCCGGCCAGGGAGGAATCTCTGCTGGCCGGGGCGGGTGGTTGCAAGGTGTGTGGCATGGTCTCGGGGAGGGAGATGACACCATGCCACGGGGAGGGAAATCGGGAAATCAGCGGAGGATAAGCACCGAAGACTGTGTGTTTTCCAGCAGTTTGTCCACCAGGCTCTGGGAAAAGAGTTTCTTGATCAGTGATTTCCTGCCCATCCACAGGGCGACAATGGCTTCTCTGGATGAGGCGGCCACATAGTCTTTCAGGGCCGCGCTGTCCAGCAGCTTGATCCAGGCGCTTATCTCCCGGTCATTGTAGTACTTGAGCAGCTCGACGATTTTCTTTTCCTCGTCCCCCTTGCTGCCCTTGCTGTCTTTCAGGCCGACAATCTTGAGCCCGGCCTCGTGCAGGGTGACCAGCTGGTTGATCAGCTCCAGGGAATTCTGGCTGATCTTGCTCTGGTCCAGGATGGAGACGATCTGTTTGGGGCTGCGCGGCTCCTTGATCACCAGGACCGAGCAGGGCGCATCCTCGGCCACCCGCAGGGGCACGCTCATCTCACCTTCCCATTCGCAGCCGAGCTTGCCGCTGCAGCCCATGACGATCAGGTCGCAGGCCGTTTCAGTGGCCACCGAAACAATCTGCCTGGAGATGTTGCCGCTGCCGATGCGGATGGCGATACTTTTTATTCCCCTGGACGACACCGACCAGGCACCTTTTCCCACCGGTTCCAGCTTCCTGGTTTCAAAGGGTTTGTAAGGCAGGTCTTCCGGGCTGAAGTAGTTGAAGACGTCCTGCTGGTACCTGAGCAGGGTCTCGACAAGTTCCGGGTCTGGCTCCTTGGTTTTTTTCCCCTGTACGCCGAGAAAGACGAGATCGGCCCAGGTGTTTTTGGCCAGTCTGGCCACATCCTTGAGTATATTCTTGCTGTATTTTTTCGTGTCCAGCGCTACCAGTATTTTCATGGTTTCCTCCTGATCATGCTCTGTTGTTGTCCCCTGTATTCAATCGCAATTATTCGCAGACAGACGGTGCGTCGAGTCACACGGGCTTTCAGCGGACCAGCATGACCGTGGACAGGGTGTTGGCAAGCACTTCCATGCGCATGCTTTTTCTCGTCGGCAGGGTGGAGGAGACAAAGACATAGTCCTTGAGGTGGTCTCCAGCCTGTTCCGGTGTTCCCCGCAGGACCGAGACATTTTCGGGAGCCTTGCCTGCCTCTTCAAGGAGCTTTTCCGCCTGGAGCAGGGTGGAGCCGGCTTCTTCCTTTTTCAGAAACGTCAGGGAGCTGTTTTCGCTGAACTTGAAGAAAACAAGGTCCACCGAGAGCGTGGAGTCGCCGATAATGTCCATGGTTTTCTCCACCAGGACCTGTGGCTCCACACTGTCGTCACAGAGCAGGGCGCAGCGGGTGCTCAGCGAGAGGTTTTTCACCACCATCACCGGGCAGGGCGCCTTGGTGTACACCGGTGAGGAGATCAACTGGTAAAAGGCCTCGCTGTCTGCGGTGTTCAGGTAGCCTTCCATGTAGAGGTTGTAGCTGCCGGAACGCAGTTCATAGGAGATCTCCCTGGCCTTCTCGCCGACAAAGACCTTGGGGCGTCCGGCCAGGGGACAGTCTATCTTTTCGGTTCGGAGCATCCGTTCGATAAGCTGCATTCCCGAAGAGGCAACTCCGTTTTCCCAGGTGCGGCGAACCCAGCCGGTTCCGGCCTGTTCGTTGGGGTCGGGCTCTTCCACATGGGTAACATACAGTTCCATATCAATTTGTTTGTACAGGTAGGCCGCATATCTCAGGGCAATGCTCGACGATAGATTTTCATCTACGTACAGTAACGTCTTTATCATGAATCTCACCTTGTTGTTGCAGTATGTGGTATCAGAAAGCCGTCGTCCGGCGGCTGAGTAGGCCCGGTGCCTTTATCTGTTTTTGATCCTGGCCTCGGCTTTTTGGATAACCTCAGTAATCTCACCAAGCTTGAACGGTTTGGCCAGGAAGTCGAACACGCCTTTACGAAAGGATTCCTTGGCCGTGTCCATGGTGGCAAACCCGGTAATGACGATCACTTCGGTGTCCGGGTACATTTTCTTGACCTCAGTCAAGAATTCCATGCCGTCGATTCCTTCCATCTTGAGATCCGTAACCACGATATTGAACTGTTTCTCCCGGATCCGCTCCAGGGCATCACTGCTCCTGGTAAAGGTTTCAACTTCGTAACCCTTTCTTTCCAGTGATGGTTTCAGTCGTTTGCTGACAATGGGCTCATCGTCTAAAATCAGTATATTGGTCTTGTTGTTGTCCATCATTTTCCTCCATAATGGATAGGATTTTCCGGTAGTAGAAATCGATCTTCTGGTCATCCACCATGCGAACGTCGAGTTGCCTGGTAAAGCCCACCAGCAATCCCAGCAAATAGAGCCGCCTGATCATTCCTTTCTTGTCCAGCCGTTTCAACCGTGCCACCAGCATGTCTCCCTGGCGCTGGGTCACAAAGTCATAATGGGTCAGGATCCTGTCGAGCAGCCTGGTTCTCCGTTTGCGGCGCACCGTATCGGTCACGCCGCCGGAAAAGCGGAAGTAGGCATGGTTGTTTTTTATGTTTTCCGTCACATAGGCGTCGATTATCGTAAAGTGGTATCCCAGCCGCAGGGAAAGGTTGACGTATTCGGCCGAAACCACAGCCAGGTTCTGGCCCACTTCCTGCGGATTGCTCAGTTCGGCGGAAAAGGTCCTGGTCAGGCTGGACATGAAGCTGCCCATATCCACCGGGGCAGGATCCATGTCCCATGCTCCGGGAAAGGACATTCCTGTCAGCAGGGCCTGCATGGGGTCCGAGGCAATCTGCTCCGGGAGTACCGTGTTCCCACTGGTTCCAGAGATTCCACCGCCGATGTCGATCAGGATCAGGTCCAGGGGCAAGTCCCATTTCAGCCGGCCGGCCACCGTGTCCGGATCATGGCAATGGTAGTAGTTGCGGTCGATCAGGGTTGCGACCGCCTTTTCGTGAATGAACCGGGTGATATCGTGATAGGTCCGGCAGTATTGTGGTTTGAAGTTCTCCGCATTGGGGTCCAGGAGGTTCAGCGGCTCAATTTTTTTGAGAATCCGCCGCAGCAGGCGGTACTCGTAGGTCTCTTCGATGTGTTCTTCGTACAGGGTGAAGAGTTCCAGTTCCCGGACCGCGCCGCGGTAAACCACCCGCTCTTCTGTATCCAGGGTGATTGTTTCGTCTTCGCGCAACAGACTGGTGGCCTCGTCGGCGTTGAAAAGAGCCGGGATGCGGAATTCCCGGGCCACGGTGGCCAGGTGACCGGTGGTGGCGCCCACATCGGTGATAAAACCGACAGCCCTGGGGATGACACGCGCCAGCATGGGCGAGGCATGTTTTGCCACGGCAATGGCGCCATCGGGAAAGTTGTCCAGGTCGGAGTCGCTGCGGATGAGATGGACCGGGCCTGTGGCAACTCCTTCCATGGCAGCCACGCCCCTGTCCCTGAAAATGACCGGGTACTTTTGGGGGAGATCTGCCAGTTCCGAGGCCCTCGGTGCGTTCTGTCGTTTCAGGCGCAGGGGCCGGGCCTGGAGGATCACGATTTCGCCCTCGTGATCAACGGCAAATTCGATGTCCTGGGGTGTCTTGAAATACTTTTCCAGCTGCATGGCGATTTCGGCCAGCCTGCGGCGCTGATCCGCGCTCAGGGACGGCCGGGTCCGATAATATCGGGGAACCGGTTCCAGGTTGGTCCCCTGTTCGCTGCAGGCCACCAGGTTGAGTTCCTTGCGGACCACGTTGAGCTCCCGCTCCCTGTGGGGAGGACGTCGGTCGAGGATAAAGGTGTCGGTTGCTGTCCGGCCTGAGACCACCGGTTCGCCCAGCCCCCAGCTGGAGTTGATGATCAGGGTCTCTTTCTCCGGGTGGACCGGATCAATACTGTAAATGACTCCGCTGGCCCTGGCCGGAATCATCAGCTGGCAGGCCACGGACATCAGGATCTCGTTTTCCCGGAAATCTTTCTGTTTCCTGTATTCCATTGCCTGAGCAGTGAAGGCCGAGGCCACCACTTCCCGGTAGCTTGCCGACAGTTCGTCTATGGTAACGTTGAGCCTGCTTAAGTACTGGCCGGCAAAGGAGGAAGAGCTGTCTTCGCCGTAGGCGCTGGATCGCACGGCAAAGCGTGGTGAATCCACCCCTGCGATATCACCGATATGCCTGGCGGCATAGAGCATTCTCTGTTCCAGTTTGGGTGGAACGACGGCAGCCAGGATCAGCTTCCGGATAGCCCGGGAAGCCTCATCCACCGGGATCTCTCCCTTGTGCCAGCTGTCGGTTATTGCCGTTATCTGCGGCTGAAGCCTGTTGTGGTCGAGAAAATACTGGTAAGCCGTGATCGTGATGGCAAAACCAAGCGGAATCTTGAGGCCAAGCACATTGCCTGTTTCGGCGATATGGGCATTTTTGCCGCCCACCGCGTCCATAAGGTCCCGGTCAATCAGGGGATAGGGGAGTATGAAATCCGGCCTGGGAGCAATGATCTTTCCTTCCAGCATGGCCTGGATGTCGCCCTCTATCCGCTCGAAGGCCTCGTAAAGGCCGGGAAACTTTTGATGGGTCATCCTGTTGATCAGGTAAACCAGGTCTCTGACCATGGACGATATGCTGGTGCAGGTTGTCTCGATGTAGTTGTAATCAAAGATATAGTCACCGCTGAGTTTGTCGTTGGCCTCGGCAACATGGTGCAGGATCCGGTTATTCAGGTCGATGAGTTCCTGGAAATTTGCAAACAGG
Organism: Desulfolithobacter sp.; assembly: GCF_054025815.1. Lineage (NCBI taxonomy): Bacteria > Pseudomonadati > Thermodesulfobacteriota > Desulfobulbia > Desulfobulbales > Desulfobulbaceae > Desulfolithobacter > Desulfolithobacter sp. Next base: position 5,357 of record NZ_JBPMMS010000006.1, read on the forward strand.
GTCCTGAAAGAACCACCCGCGGCCAGACGGGCGTTTTCAGGGCCTCTCCGCAGCAGGTTTTGTCTGATCCAGTCAAGAATTTTTCTCATCACCTGGTTGTCCTGTCATCCAAAGGGGTAGCTTTTTAGCTTTTTCAACTTGCGCTGTAAAACTCCTGTGAGGCGGTCTGCACATGCAGGTACCTGCACAAAGGAAACTGTGCAACACCAACGGTGTCGGTTCGTCCTGTATCATCAAGCGGGCGGTTGCCCCGGGAAGGGAGTTTTTTCCTGCCTGGCGGACATTTGCCTGTTCAGGGCAACCGCCTCCGAAGGTGCTCAGTGGGCGCCGCCCTTGCCCTTGAACAGCATGCCCATGAGGAGCCCGGCCGCAATGGCGATGCAGACCGCGATGATGCCGTACGTCAGGGCATGGTTGTAAGCCATGTTGGCAATCAGGGCCGGCATGCCGGTGAGCTCGATGGTCAGGGTGTCACCGGTTTGCCCGCTGACCCTGCCGTCACGCACCGCATAGCACTGAACCTGGTACTGGCCCGGTTTCATCTTGGGTGGAATGGTCAAGGTGGCGGAGAAGGACCGGCCGGGGCCGGCGTTGCCGGTATACATGACCGTACCTGCATGGTCGTTGTAAACCCCGTATTTCTCCATCAGTTTCACATACTCACCCAGGACAAAGGATTTGTCCTCCGAGGCCGGCTCCAGGCTCACCTCCTGTTCCAGGGCCTGGTATCCCAGGCCAAGCTTTGGTGACAGCAGCTTGCGGCCCCTGTTTTCAGGAACATAGAGCATGTACACCGCCGGGGTATTGCCCAGGGTGACGTCGGTTTTGTTCATCCACAGGAAGCCGAAAACTTTGCCTTTCTCCTTGAGATGGACGTCTTCCCGCGGCCCCATGACCCGGATCACCACGTCGGCGTCGGCCGGTACCGTGCCAGTAACCTCAAGGGTGGTTCCGTTGTAGAATGCCGGTATCCGGATCACCCTGGTCGAGAGTTCCATCTGCACCTGGTCCGCTGCCACCCCGGTGGTGGCGAAGGCCAGCAGGAACACCAGCGCAGAGACCAGGATAGCCGGTTTCATATAGAACTGGTTTTTTATTTCCATGATCAGTGACCTCCTTTCAGGGCAACCATGATGGACGGGGTCATCAGCAGCCCGGCCATCATCTTCACGCAGACAAGCAGCACCAGGCTGGCAAGCAGTATTTTGAGCTGGTCGCCTTTGAGTACCTTGCTGATTCCTGTACCGATCTGGGCTCCGACCGTGGAGCCAAGCAGCAGCAGAACCGCGAGGACAAAGTCCACCGTATGGTTGCTGTAGGACTGCATGATGGTCACATTGACACAGGTAAAGAGAATCTGGAAAAGGCTCGTTCCCACCACGACATGCATGGGCATCCGCAGCAGGTAGACCATTACCGGAACCATGATGAAACCACCGCCAACGCCCATGATGGCGGCCAGTATGCCGACCATGATGCCGAATCCCAGCGGCAGAAGGACAGAAATTTCGGCCCCTGATTTTTCGAACCGGTATTGGAACGGCAGTTTTTTCAGAAAACCGCCCGAGGAAGCCGGTTTTGCCGATTCCTGTGTTCCTCCGGCTGCTGTTTCTTTTTTGGCCCGGCGCAAACCCTGCAGGCTTTCAAAAAACATGTATCCGCCAACACTGCCCAGCATCAGGACATAAGTGATGGCTATAAGAAAGTCGGCATTACCCATGGCCCGCAGCAGCTTGATAATCTGGACTCCCAGGGTGCCGCCGGCAATACCGCCGATCAGGAGCATGAGCCCCATGGGGATATCCACGTTGCCAAGCCGCATGTGGGCCAGGGTACCGGAGGTTGAGGCCCCGACGATCTGGTTGGAGTCCGAGGCGGCCGCCACTGTCGGCGGAATGCCAAACATCATCAGCAGCGGGGTCATCAGGAACCCGCCGCCGACACCAAAGATTCCCGACAGCAGGCCGACAAAGCCGCCCAGGCCTAAAATAATCAGAATATTTACACTGTTGCCCGCAATGGGTAAGTACATGTGTATCATGACGAACTGTATCTCCAACAAGTTTCTGTTTTCACGAGGGCAATGTCCCTCCCCTGTGGAGCCAGGGAAGCGGTCATCGCGCTGACAACCATGATGCGCTGCCAGCCGCCCTACGTGAAATGGTCTGTTTTTTCCGCTTCCATTTACTTCCTCCTTGAGTTTTCTAAAGAACATGACACCGGAATCCGTGACGACCGGTTGCGTCACGGACTCCGGCAACAAACAATGCGGCTGCAATCCCTTCCGGGCTGCGTGCACAACGCTGGTGGGTTCTGCTCAGACCAAACAGCAACCATTGTGCCATTTGGAACGTGGAGGTTGGAGCAGGATGTACGTTTTTTTAAATCACGCTAAAACAAGATGTTGGCAAGCGGTGGGCGTGGGTTGATGATACTGGCGGGGAAAAAGGGAGAACGACAGAACTGTTCACGTTTCATGTTGAAACGCGGTAGAGATTTTTGTCCTATCTATTTGGTGTCACTTGATTTCTGTCGGCAATAAGGCAGAAATGTGTTTCAATGTGAACCGTCCTGGTTCGTATTGGAGTCGGAGGCCAATCCATATTTTTTCATCCTTCGCCACAGGGTGGTACGCGACATCTTGAGTATTTTGCTGGCCACCTTCATGTTGAAACCGGTTTTTGTCAGAACTTTTTTGATATAGCGCTTTTCCATCTCGTCCAGGGGGAGCATCTCCTGGACCAGGATATCGTCCCAGGCCAGCTCCAGCAGGTGGGGCGGCAGGTCTCTGGCCGTGAGCTTGTCCGACTCGGTCAGGGCCACCGCATGCTGGATGATATTCTCCAGCTCCCTGATGTTGCCGGGAAAATGATACTGCATCAGCAGGTTCAGGGCCTCCGGGGTGATGCCTTTGATCTTTTTTTCAAAGGCCCGGTTTGATTTTTCGATGAAATGCTGTACCAGCAGGGGGATATCCTCGCGTCGTTCCACCAGGCGGGGCAGGTGGATGGAAACTACGTTGAGGCGGTAGTAGAGATCTTCCCGAAACATCCCTTCGCGGATCTGCTCCTGCAGGTCGCGGTTGGTGGCGGCAATGATGCGGATATTGAGATCAACGGGCCTGGTTCCTCCTACCCGCAGGACCTGGCGTTCCTGGAGGACGTGGAGCAGTTTGACCTGCATGGACATCGACATTTCGCCGATCTCGTCCAGGAGGACCGTGCCGCCGGCGGCCGATTCAAAAAGGCCGACCTTTGTCGATACCGCGCCGGTAAACGAGCCTTTTTCATGGCCGAACAGTTCGCTGCAGATGAGTTCCTCCGTGAACCCGCCGCAGTTGAAATAGACAAAGGGGTGTTTTTTCCTCGGTCCCAGTTCATGGATGGCCCGGGCCGTGAGCTGCTTGCCTGTGCCGGTTTCGGCTTCCAGCAGGACATTGCAGTTGACCTGGGCCACCTTGCGGATGGTCTCGAAGATGGCCCGCATCGACTTGGAGTTGCCTATGAAACCAGGGATCAGACAGTGTTGGTCCATCGTCCCTCGCAGGGCCCTGTTTTCCCGCCGCAGCCGCACTTTTTCCGCCGCCCTTTCGGCCATCAGGCAGATGTCATGCTTGCGGCATGGTTTGGTCAGGTAATAAAAGGCGCCTTCCTTGGTGGCCTCCACCGCATTTTCGATGCTTCCGTGGCCGGTGACGATGATGGCCTGGGTTTCCGGGCTGGTGAGACGCAGCTGGTGCAGCACATCCATGCCGCTGATTCCGGGGAGCTGCATGTCGATAAAAACAATATCAAAGGCATTCTCCTGCATCCGGACGAGAAAGGGTTCTCCGGCGTTGAACACCTCCACCTCGAAACCGGCCTGTTCGAGAAACCGTTTGATCATGCGCCGGGCCGTGGCCTCGTCATCTATGACTGCGATACGAATCATGCCTCTTTATCCTGATTTTCCCTGTAAACAGGCAGGAAAACGGAAAAAGTGGTTCCCTTGCCCTGCCTGCTGGACACCTCGATATAACCGCCGTGGCGCTTGACAATGCCATAGACGATGGCCAGGCCCAGCCCGGTGCCCTTGCCGGCTTCCTTGGTGGTGAAAAAGGGATCGAATATCTGGTCTATGGCCTCCGGAGGAATACCGGGGCCGGTGTCCATCACATCCACCCTGATCATGTGGTCGTTGTCCCGCCTGGCCTTGAGGATGATTGTTCCGTTCTCGTCCATGGCCTGCTCGGCGTTGATAAGAAGATTGAGAAAGGCCTGCTGCAGCTTGTTGATGTCGCCCTTGATACGGGGCAGCATGTCTTCGATGTCTTTAATCAGCTCGATGTTGTGGATGCGCAGCTCGTTGTCGATGAGCTCTACGGTTTTATGGAGTACATAGTCCAGGTGGATGGGCTGCATTTCCGGCGGCTGGATGCGGGAGAAGTCGAGCAGGTTCTTGACGATTTTGCTGGCCCGTTCGGTCTGGGCCATGATGTCTTCCAGGATCTCCATCTGTTCTTCCCGGCTCAAAGCATCGTATTCTTCCAGGAGGGTGTCGGTTGACAGGGAGATGTTGTTGAGCGGGTTGTTGAGTTCGTGGGCAATGCCTGAGGAAAAAGTCCCTATGGAGGCCAGTTTCTTGGATTGGAGCAGCTCCTCCTGTTTTTCCTCCAGGGCCACGGCCATGCTGTTGAAGCCGTCGATCAGGTCGGAGATTTCGTCTTTCTCGTCCTGGACCTCTCTTATGGGGGTGAAGTTACCCTTTTTCAGCTCGGAAGTGGCCTTCTGGACAGAGGATAGGCGGTTGAGTACGTTTCTGGTCTGGAAATACATGGTCAAAACACTTCCCAGGACCAGGGCGGCCGGGACAAAAGTGTACCAGAACAGCAGTTCCCGCAATCCCCGGGACAGGTTTTCCCGCTTGATGCCTACCAGCTCCGAGGCGGTGTCGGCCAGGGCCTTGCCGTGCATGCGCAGGACTTCGCTTTCGCTTTTGGCCAGCACCATGCTCTTTTCCTCTTCCTTGGGCCAGTGTTTGAATATCTTTTCATAGTCGACGTAATGCTGCCGGAACTGTTTGTACCTTTCCAGGCCGGTCAGTTCAGCAATTTTCGGCCCCAGCACGGCGATGTTTTTTTCTATCTTGTCCAGGTAGATGGAGGCATTTTCCACGTTGTCGCTGCCCACCCCCAGCAGGATATCCTTTTCATAGCGGCGCAGTTCCAGGATGTCGCGCAGCAGGTCGTCGAACTGCTCCATGGTGACCAGCTTGTTCTCCAGGGAAACAATCTGGAACGAGTAGAGTGAGATCAGCATGAGGATAAAGGCAAAGGCGAGATAGTTGAGCAGTATCAGCCGTTGCCGTATGGTGCACTTGCTGATCAGGCATCGAAGCTTCATCGGAATACTCCTGGTTTCCCTCTGGCGGGGATCTGACAGGTGCAATTAGTGCCTTACATCTCAGTTTCTGTCATTAAAGGATGAATGTTGAATATTCATCCTTCAACAATCCCGTTCACGTACACGTGTACGAGCGCGTTCACGTTTACGGAAACCCGCAATCCGGGTAGGTTGGTGTTGAGCGATTGTGTCCTCAATGTTGGGTTTCGCTTTTTTTGTTATTTATAAGCACAACATTGAGCAAAGGCCACAGCTGAGCGAAACCCAACAATGGAGATGAAAAACACTCAACACCAACCTACCTGGGTTGCGGGCAAAGCCCGCCTTAGAAGTAAAAAGAAAGCAGGCCCCGTTGTCACGGATATGGATTCAGCGTCGGTGTCCCTTGCCTCCTGCAGGCAGACAATAACCATAGCACAGAGTGGGGGACAGGGCAAATGACCCTCCGGCGATGAGATCCCTTGCAGGAATACCATCGTTTGGTGCCACGAAGCGGGAAAGAGTTATCCTGTCGTAATCCCCTCTGGTTGAAGCATGTCTTCAGACCTTATTGTGGAAGAAACCGGCAATGCGGCCGTCATGGATCCTGGACGGCAAGGCCTTGATCAGGTGAAAAAACAGTCGGCAAATCAATCATGATTTCTAAAAAAATCAGCGTGATGATCAAGGGTAAAGCCTCTTTTGACCTCAAACGACCCGGAAAGATTCCGTGGCCGGGCCGCTTCCCAATCCCGTCCATTCGATTTCCTTGATGCAGGAACGGCAAAGCCGGAAATACCGTATGGAGTCCGCGCCATGATCAATGTATGCTTCAAGCTTTGCCTGGAGATCGAGAAGCTGTTTTTCCGTCAGGTCCGGGCACTCGAAAACAGACTTCTGTACCCGGTAGCCAAAACCTTTCAGCGTCTTGACAACACGGTATCGGGTCCGGTTGTCGGATATATCATAGCAGATGATATAGAACATCCCGCGGTCTCAGCGACTGATAAAAAACGGTTTGTAGAGAGTACCTTCTTCTGCGAGGCTTTCCGCGAAGCGGCGGCACTGGCTGTGGATGATCCAGCGAAGTTTGGTATCCTGCCCGGTGGGCGGATAGTACTGTACCTGTTCCAGTTGCCGGTAATAGGCGCTGATGAGAGCGCGGCTGACTCCTGGTTTCATCCGGACCGGCAGATGTTCGTTTTCCGGGCCGGTCCGGTTATAGACAAAATCTTCAGGTTTTATGACCCTCCGGTTGATAAGGGTGAGCACCAGACGTTCACCAAAAATTCTCCATTCTTCCACCAGGTCGCAGGCCAGAGAGGGCCGACCGGGTGCGACCTCATGCAGGGAGCCCAGGTAGGGGTCGAGCCCGGTTCGCTTGATACCGTTCTGCACTTCATTGGTGAACAGGGTGTACACAAACGAGAGCAGGGCGTTGACCGGATCCCGTGGAGGCCTGCGGTTGCGGCCGGTAAACGGGAACTCGCCGCGCAGCAGCAGGCCGAAGACACTGTAGAAGAGACGTGCTCCATAGCCTTCGATCCCGCGTACCTGTTCCACATTCTCTGTACTGTTCAGCTTCTGTTGCAGGGCTTTTATCTGCACGGCAGTGTTGCGTAACTCCTCTGACCCTTTCCGGCTGGCCCGCCGCAGCAGAAGACGGGTCTGGTTTTCCAGTTTGCCGTGGACAATGGCCCGGGCCGTGTCGAGCTTGAACCGATTGTCGGCCAGGCGTACATACTGCTGCTGTCGCAGTGCCACATGGCCCGGTTCATCGAGAAGCAGCCTGGCCCGGAAGCGGCCCGCAGGGGTCATGAACACGGTGTCGATCCGGTTCTGGATCAGGAAATCAAGCACAGCGCCGGAAAGCGAGGTTCGGCCGACCAGGGTCAGTTGCTGCAGGCCGGAGGCCGGGATGGTGTCCACCACTGTTCCGTCGCGGATTATTTTCAGGCAGTCTCCTTCTTTGCGCAGATAACTGCCCGGCTCCATGACATAAAGGGCATCCATACCTTCATATCCTTATTTTCCCATGAATCTTTCCACCTGGCGAATGGCGGCCTTAAGGTTGTCGAGCGCGTCCCTGATGTTTTCGATCCGTTCGGATCGCGGTTCGTCCCCTGCGCCCGCACCGGGCAGGTGGCGAAGGGGGTGCGCATAGCCTTTGCCGTCGAATTCGCAGGGCAGAGAGCCGGTTCCCTGCTCCATCAGGCTGTGAATACGCTTGCATCCCAGGACTGTTCCCCGGACACGTGAAATTTTGTAGTCCAGCAGGGGCCGGTTGTATTCCGGCAGGCGGGAAAAGAGATGGTGCAGCAATATGCGCCCCCGGGGCAGGTGACCCAGGGTGCCGAGCAGTATTTTTTCTTCGCGAAGGGTGAGAACCTTGTCTGATCGTAAAACCGCCATGATCCTGGCCAGCATGGCACACCGTGCGTCCAGCAGGGCCAGCTCGGGAAATTCTTTTGCCCAGGCGGCATGGCGCGGATGGACAATGACCGGTTTCTCCCGGTGCATTTTGGCCAATCGCAGGATGTTTTCAGCCGGTGCCGGTTTCAGGGAGCGCAGGTATTCGAACTGGCGCTGCTCTGTGCGGTCCGGCGCCCGTACAAACCAGGATGGCTTTCCAGTGCCGCGGTGGATTCCAAGCGGCAGCTTGACCAGGTTTCCAAACCCCTTGCCTGTCAGCCTGTCCTGCTTGGGAAAAATTTCCAGGGTAAAGGAGCGGACATCCCGATCCAGGGTGCCGATCACCTGCTGCAGTGCCCGGCGCATGGCTCCGGCTGGCACCGGGCTGTCAACCGGGAACCAGAAATGGTACCCCTTGCCGCCGCTCACCTCGGCAATGCAGCACAATCCGGCTTCGGCGGCCAGGTTTTCGATCCTGTCGTGCAGGTACATCGCTTCCCTGCGGATCTCCCGGGCCTGTTTCTTGAATTCGTTTCGATCCCGCAGGCTTTTAACCAGGTCCATGTCGACAACCCCGGTGTAGACCTCGGCATCGTGATCCAGAAGGTAGAGCCCATAGGTTCGTTTTCCGGACAGGTGATCCAAAATATCCGCTGGGAGCATCGGCCGTTTTACCGGTACGTATCCCTGCCGTTCCTGATTCCTGTCAGCCCACTGCCGCGCAAAGGCGTCGGAGCGGCCCCTGAACAACCGCATGTAGAGAGCGATGTTCTCTTCCTGGTGCCGCAGGTTTTCAAACGGCTCCGTGATACTCCCGGTCTCGTCGGGCTCCGGTTCCCGCGGGAGAACAGATGCGAGACTGCCGGTGAGGCGGTCAACCGCTTCCCCGGGCAGAGCCTGCTTTGCCCGGGCCTTTGTCCGGATAAGCCTTTCCCGGTCGTTGAGCATCGCCAGGGTGGCAAGGTGATCTTCCCAGGCCCGAACATGATCGGGAAACAGAGTATTGCAAAGGTCGTACAGCTCGAGGCTTTTTTGTACCAGGCCGTGCTGCTGGGCGATGGCGGCAACACGTACCAGCTCGTCGGCCCCGAGCTGGTGCAGGAAGTTTGCAGAATCGAGAGCCTGGCCGACAAATTCCAGCCCGGCCGCGTCCAGCGGGGCCTGTTCAATTCTCGTGAGCAGGAGTCTGTAGTCTTTCGATGTGTTGTGTGCGTCCGAATGATTATGGGCCATGGTGGAGGTTGGCATGTCTTTTCTCCCTCCCTCTGTGTCAATCCTTCGGGAACTTGCTCACCAGGGAAAATCCCCGGTTGCCGCCTGGCCGGTGTCCATTTGGGGATTTCCCAGAGCTCGACTGTTTACCGGCCTGGTGCCGGACAAGGCCTGCAAGCCTGCGGAAGTGCGGATACTGAAAGCCTCTCTGTTCCAGGGCCGAGATCATCTTTTGCGCCTCGGGGAACCGTTCCAGCCGATACAGGGCCGCCGCCTGCCAGAACATTGCTTCGTGTGACTCGCTGCCATAGGTGTGTGCACAGAATTCCGCCGCCTGGATACTCAACTCGAGAGCTTTTTTTGCATTGCCTCCGGAGAGGTGTATGCGTGCCATCCGCAAAAGGGCCTTGTGCCGGCCCCGGCGGTCCCTCTCGGCGGCAGAGTCCAGAACCTTCAGGGCTTCTTTCTTTCTTCCCCTGGCTACCAGCACATCCGCTTCGGTCCAGCGCACATAGGGACGCCTGCGGCTGACAGGTACCCGGTCGATATATTTCGCGGCCCGTTCCGGCTGGCCAAGGAGCAGGGCGCAGCGGGCCGCCAGTTCGTGGACAAAGTCTGTGGCCTGTCCCCGGTCGGCCCGGTATGCCGCAACCTCGAGATGCTCCAGTGCTTCTTTTGGCCGCCCAAGGGCATGCATAATCTTGCCCATGGCGAAATGCTTGAAAAGAGGGTGCATGTAGTTTCTGTCCCTGTCCGCGCGCAGGAGTTTTTCCATCATGCTCCTGCTGCGCTCCGGCCTGCCGCACTGAAGAAGGCACGAGGCCAGGTGGTACATGGATTTGATGTATTTGGGTCGCTGCTGATGAGAGTTCTTCCGGGTTTCATCGTCCAGTTGTTCCCAGTTGGCAATGGCTTTTTCAAACAGGGGGATGGCCTTGCGGGGTTTGTTTTCAATTTCCTTAAACAGCACGCCTTCCCGGTAAAAAAAAGTCACGGATTCCGGCTTGAGTTCGCATGCCAGGCGAAAGTGTTTGTGAGCTTTCTCAATGGCCCGTGACTTTTCTTTCGGAGGAATGGCCTGGCGGTTTGTCCGGGCGGTAAAGAGCTGGTCCAGCAGGGTGTAGGCCAGGTTGTAGTGGGCCAGGTGATTTTCAGGATCGTTTTTTACCACCGGTTCAAGGCAGTGGACCGCGTCATCGTGACGGCCGGCCCTGCCGAGCGCAAAGGCTATTTTCAGGCGCACGCCATCTACCATTCCGCTGTCCGCAAGTTCTGGAAGCTTGTCCTGTACGGGGTGGAACAGGGAAACAATATCTTCCCACCGGTTTTCCGATTCCAGTTCACCTATTTCAGCTAGAATCCTGGAAAGTTCCTGCCGGAGCAGGTCTCCGCTCCAGGGATTGGCCGCCATGTCGATGATAAAATCTTCCCTGGCCTGGCCGGAGAGAAGTTGTTCATTCTGCGCACGATTTTCCGGGATTTGTACCTGGCCGACAATTCTGGCCGATTCGGACAGTTTTGCCTGAAGCACCGAGCTGGTCATAATTTTGCCCCCCTGAAAAAGTTGGAAGAGTAGGAGTTCTTGCCTCTTACCTTTCTCTACGGACAGGGAGCGGTTTTTTTCGAACCTGGAAAAATTTTTTCAGGGGAAAACAGACACGGAGCAGTTGTCGTCCAGGCAGGGTGGTGGAGGTCGTAATCCCCTCTGGTCGGGGCATTTGTGAGAACCGAAGAAGGGGGGAGGAGTGTCTTTACATTATTTTTGACCGTCGTAATCCCCTCTGGTCGGGGCATTTGTGAGAACCATTAAATTTACCTCTATCTATATCCATATGAAGTCGTAATCCCCTCTGGTCGGGGCATTTGTGAGAACAGATGGTCGGGACACTGTGACGCTTGATAAGCGGATGTCGTAATCCCCTCTGGTCGGGGCATTTGTGAGAACTTAAAAACCTCTTTATCAAAATCAACCCCTTTAAGTCGTAATCCCCTCTGGTCGGGG
>NZ_JBPMMS010000007.1:0-2762 GCF_054025815.1 Desulfolithobacter sp.
GAACGGGTCTGTCAGGGTCTCCCCGACGAAAAACCCACATATAGGATTTTTGGGTGGGGCTTCGGCCAGGCTCCTGCAATACCTGAAGCGGTGTTTCATCGGCCTGAATGAAGGTTCCGGCCAATACTGGGAATCAAGTATCTGGATCCCCCCTTGAGTTCATCGAATCCGTGCCTGGTAGCCAAGATGCCCGAAAAACGGACACCGCGCTACGTCCCTCCCGAGGAAGATTTCTGGAAGATCTATAACGTGGCGGAAGGGCAGGATAAGGTCATGTTGCTGGCCTTCCTTCATCTTGCAGGAAGACGGAGCGAAATCTTTCGGTTATTGGTGTCTGATCTTGACTTTGCAAACAGAAGAGTCAGGCTTTCGACCCGTAAGCGTGAAGGTGGCAACCTGGAGTACGATTGCGATTGGCTGCCCATGACGGAGGAGTTGGCTACCGCACTCACCGAATGGCTGAAGATTCGTCCCGTCGAATCGGATCATGTCTTTGTCTGTATCGACAACACACCCCTTTCTAGGGAGTATTACGGCAAGCCATTTCAGTACCGGCTGCAGTTTATACGTCGGTTGTGCGACAGGGCAAAAGTGAAACGGTTCGGCTTTCACGCCATTCGCCATCTCACCGCCTCCTGTCTTTACAGGCAGGGAAAGAGCGTGGGTGTCATTCAGGCAATTTTACGACATAAGAGTCCTTCGACTACGGAACGCTACCTGAAAACATTGGGACTTGAACATACCCGCAAGGCTCTGGAGCGGCTTTTCAAACCCCGAAAAGCGGGTGTCGTGAAGTTTGACCCGAGGCTTGTCGGAAGGCCTGAAAAACGAGCTGAAAATAAAAAGGCCGTTTAAAGGGCCGTCAACCCTTTAAACGGCTATGTCGCAAAAGAGAAAATGTATTGTAACTACCTGTTTTCTCTCTGTTAAAAAGTGGCGTCCCCAACCGGATTTGAACCGGTGTTGCCGGCGTGAAAGGCCGGTGTCCTGGACCTGACTAGACGATGGGGACCTGTCCTGTATATGACTGGTGGGTCGTGCGCGATTCGAACGCGCGACTCTCTGCTTAAAAGGCAGATACTCTACCAGCTGAGTTAACGACCCCGGTATTTTGGGAAAGTTTTCTCTACACTTTTTTATATACCGTGTCAACGAAAAATATGCAAAGCCGTTGTGAAAAAACCGGCCCCCCCGACAGGGGCCGGGAGAGCTTATTTGCTTGTTGCCTGGGCGCAGGTCTGCTATATCAGTGGCCATACCAAAACGGTTTTGCGAGAGCACACCAGCAAAGAGCAGTCAACGATCTGAAAGAGTGAGACCATGGGCCTGTTATCCGGTTCCGCATCGTTTGTCCGTTGTGCCGTTCAGGGCGAGATGCCCGAGCATTTCTGGGATTTTGTCGCTGATCGCGTAGCAGCCAACAGTTTTACCGATATCGACGATACCCTGGACGAGTACTCCATCGGCTGGGTCTCGGTGGCCAACATGTTTGATTCCGAGTTCGCCTACAGCTCCTATGCGGCTGGCTATTATGTGGTGCTCAGCATGCGGGTTGACGAGCGCAAGGTCTCGCCGGCGGTGCTCAGGAAATGCGTGGCCAAGGAGGAGGAGCGGATCAGACACGAAAAGCAGCTTCCGCGCCTGTCCAGGGCCGTGAAGCTGGAGATCAAGGAACGGGTGCGGGCCGAGCTGGTGCGCAAATCGGTGCCGGTTCCGGCGGTCTACGATCTCTGCTGGAACCTCTCCGACAACACGCTGCTCTTTTTCTCCACCTCGAAAAAGGCCATGGCCCTGCTGGAGGAGCTTTTTTCCGATACCTTTGACATGACCCTGGTGCCACAGATTCCCTGGTTCGCCGCCCTGCACATGCTGGATGGTCCGGATGCGGAAGAGCGGCTGGAAGCACTGCGGCCTGCGATTCTGATCTGATGAGGGCCGGCGGAAACGGCAGCCATGGGCGCCCGGAGTGACAGACAATGGATCTGGTTGACCTGATACAGGAAAAACGGTTTATCGGCCAGGAGTTCCTGGCCTGGCTCTGGTACAAGTCCGAAGAGCGGGGCGGATCGGTGGAGGTTCCCGGCCTGGGGGATGTGCTGGTGGTCTTTGAAAAACACATGCTCCTGGAGTATGGTGAGGGCGAGGCCAGTGAAAAGGTCATCTGCCGCGGCCTGCAGACCGAGCTGAAGGAGGCGCGGGCCGGGCTTGGTCTGGGCAAGAAACCCGAGCAGGCCCGGTTGCGGCTGGCCCGGGGCGATTACGAGTTCGGCGTCACCCTGACCGCCACCATGCTGGAGTTCCGCAACGTCCGGCTGCCCAAGACCGTGGCCGCGGCCGACGAGGGCGATGATCCCGATTCCATCGAGGGCCGGGTCCTGGAGAGGATCGCCCTCTTCGAAGAGTTGACCTCCCTGGTGGGAGAGCTGTTCCGGATGTTCATCGCCATCCGCGCCTCGGATCAGTGGCCCGACGAACTCCGGAGGCTCCGGGCCTGGGTCGGAGAGGCGGCCGAACAGTGATGGTTCAGGACGTTGATACACCAACCTGTGCAAGGAATTTTTGAAGTCGCTGGATACAGACAATGGAATTTGAGACCGTGATCGGGCTGGAGATCCACGCCCAGATGAAGACGAAGAGCAAGATCTTTTGCGGCTGTTCCACCGAGTTCGGTGCCCCGCCCAATACCCACACCTGCCCGGTCTGCCTGGGCATGCCCGGCGTCCTGCCGGTCCTGAACCGCAGGGTGGTGGAATTCGCCATCA
>NZ_JBPMMS010000008.1:0-2685 GCF_054025815.1 Desulfolithobacter sp.
ACCCGGCGCAGAAGAAAAAGGCCGGGGATGGCGGCAAGTGCGCAGAAGAAAAAAAACCAGGGCCAGCCCATATATTCGGCCATATATCCGGTGGGTGCGGAGGCCAGGACCCGGGGAATTCCCATGAGACTGGACAGCAGGGCATACTGGGTGGCGGTGAATTTTTTATTGGTGATGGAGGCCATGTAGGCGACATAGGCGGCCGTGCCCATGCCGCCGCTCAGGTTCTCGAAGGCGATGACCGCGGCCAGACCGGGCAGGCTGTTGCCGACCAGGGCGAGCAGGGAAAAACCGGCCGTGGAGACGGCCTGCAGGATACCGAAGAACCAGAGAGACCGGGCAATGCCCAGGCGAATGAGGAGGATGCCGCCCAGCAGACCGCCGATGATGGTGGCCCAGAAGCCGAACAGTTTGGCAATGGTGCCGATCTCGGTCTTGGTGAAACCGATATCCATGTACAAGGGGATGGTCATGGTGGAGGCCATCTGGTCCCCGATCTTGTAGAGCAGGATGAAGAGCAGGATCTGCAGGGCGCTGTCCCGTTGGAGATATTCGACAAAGGGATGCAGGACCGCCTCGCGGAAGGTGGTGGGCGTGCCCTCGGCAACCTCGGGTTCCCGGCAGAACAGGGTGGTGAGGACCCCGACCAGGAGGCTGGCCGCCATAAGCAGGTAGACCTGCTGAAAGGCGATATGATCGGCCAGGATCAGGCCGCCGCTGCCGGCCAGCAGCATGCCGACCCTGTAGCCGTTCACATAGAGGGAGGAACCCAGGCCGAGTTCGTTATCGGCAAGGTCCTCCCGCCGGTAGGCATCGACAACAATATCCTGGGAGGCGGAAAAAAAAGTAACCAGGAAGGCCACACCGGCGACCAGCCAGGGAGATTCGCGGGGACTGGTCATACCGAGGGCGGCAATGGCGCTGATCAGCAATACCTGGAACAGCAGCAGCCAACCCCGCCGCCTGCCGAAGAGCGGCAGGGTAAAACGGTCAAGCACCGGAGACCAGAGAAACTTGAGGGTATAGGGCAGGCCGACCAGGGAAAAGAGGCCGATGGTCGACAGGTCCACCCCATCCTGCCGCATCCAGGCCTGTAGGACCGAGAGGGTCAGCAGCAGGGGGACGCCACAGGAAAACCCCATCAGAAAGGCGACCAGCATGCGTGGTGAAAAGATAAGGCGGAACATGGCAGTGGAGTCCGGTGGAATATGGCCATTGGCGGATTGAACAGGGCCAGATAGTACCGGGTTCCGTGATGCTGGCAACAAAAAAACCGCCCTGTGGAGCAACAGGGCGGTTTTTTCCAAAGACGAGGGACTTCCGGACGGCGTCATCAGCCGTCCTTAAGGTCCGGATGCACAGAGATCACTTCACCTTTTTCCTGCGAACCACGCCGGCAAGACCGGCCAGGCCGGTACCGAAGAGCAGCATGGTGGCTGGTTCGGGGACAGGAGCAACATCAGTAGCAACAACGGTTGGATCCCACGAGCCATCACCATCTGTATCCAAGCCGATCTTCACGACAGTGGGCAGAAGAAGATCGGTAAAAACATACTCGCTCTGGCCAGGATTGAACTGCTGATCAGTATAGTAGGTTGTGGAGGAAGCCAAGTCCGTAAAATAAAAACAAAAGGTAGTGTCGAAATCCTGGTCGTCACCGTCTACCCAGTCGTCATCAAGGCTTACCTGCCAGCCGGTGGCAGTGGTGTTGAAATAGACCGACTGCGTACCCAGCCAGCCGACATTATTATAATCAAATACTTCGAACTCACTGACGATTGTCGTTGGATTGGTAACGTCATCCACTGTATAAAGCCCAAAGCTGCCGTTGAAATTATCCCCGACATCCACCGTGAGCATGGTACTTTCACCATTGGTACCGGTGGTGAAATCCGTTAATGTCCAATAGTCTGCACTCACGGGAGCAGCCAGAGTATATCCAGCCATCAGGCCAACGCCTGCCAAGGCAACAACCGCGCTTCTCAAAAACATTTTCTTCATTAAACCCTCCTCTCTATATAAAACAGGTAACAGGCAACTACTTCTTCTCTTTGCTCTGGCTGTACTCATTCACAGAATATGCCAACCTGTGGAACATTACATATCCACAGACCTGCCACAGGGACAAAATTAATATATCATACTGGAATTAAAGAGATTTCGAAACAAGGAAAAACTCGGCCAGAGACTGCGCACGATAAAATGGAAGGAAAAAGATCAAAATTCCACAGCAGAGGGACCCTCATTTTCCGGGAAAAACAGGGAAGAACCCCGCAAGAGACCGGAAAACAAAACCTGAAGCAGAAAAGAAACGGAAAATCAGCCTGTTAAAAGCAATACCGGTTTCCGGAAAAAAGGAATCAGCTCCGGTGGAGACCGATTCGTTTCCGGATCACAGGGGCAAGGCCATTGTCGGCAACGGCTACACCAACATGGAAGAGGGGGGCTTTATCAAGGGTACGGCACCACCTGACTCGGCCGGTGCCACGGAAAGAATTGATGGAAGATTCATCAGTTATGGAAAACCTGACCAAAGAGTCCACTGACAGACAACGATAACTTTCAAAGCGGATCCCGCCGGGACTGAGATCTACGGTACATGCGCTGTCATCGATCAGATTCTCCAGGGATTCTTCTGCGAGAAATTCGGAAAGGCGGAACGAAAGCCGGGCCGGGATCCGCTCA
>NZ_JBPMMS010000009.1:0-17711 GCF_054025815.1 Desulfolithobacter sp.
GTGTGCTTCTGAAACCGGTAAGGCCGTTTCCAAAAACTGATATTTCCGAGGTAGCTTCCTGCCTTCGTTATGCAGGGCCGGCCAAAACGTAAGCGCTCACAGGAACCGCATCTTTGCACGGGCGCGCATGCCCGCATAGGTAGGCTATAGCGGACAGGCACGCCCGCACAAATCCGCGGCCCCTGAGAGCGCTTACACCATTGTGGTCGGACAAACCGATGGTTAGCCATCCCGTGAGGGGTTACGCCAAAACGGTTGCAGAGATGAGCGATGCCATTGCCCAAGGCGTCAAAGAGTCCTCCCATGTTCGGAATTGATACCAACATTATTGTCCGCCTGCTCACCGGGGACGATGAACCCCAATTCCTGAAAGCCAGACACATTTTTTCCACCGAACAAATCTTCATTGCCGATACCGTTCTTCTTGAAACCGAACGGGTGCTGCGTTTTGCCTACAAATTCAAACCCGATGAGATACGCCAGGCCCTGACCAAACTCCTCGGTCTTGAAAATGTTCACGTCAACAGACCTGAAAATCTGGCCGAGGTTCTGAGGTTGTACGGGGAAGGTCTTGATTTCGCCGACGCAATGCACCTGACGGCAAGCAGTCGTTATAAAATTTTTCTCACCTTTGACAAGGCTTTCCTCCGCCGGGCAGGAGGATGGACTGAATGGAAGGTCAGGGAACCGTAGTTTTTTCCTTGGCCTCATCATCCATCAGCAGATTGACAATAAGCCGGATTAACACATCCTTCTGGTCCGGATTGCTGGAGGCAGTCAACAGGGTGAGGGCAACCAGTCCCCGGCTGTCCGGGATTCTGTCTGCAGAGAATCCATTGTGTTTCAGGAACAGTAGAAAAAGAAATGATCCGATTCTTTTGTTGCCATCGGTAAAGGGATGATCCTTAATAACAAAATAGAGCAGATTGGCCGCCTTTTCCTCGACAGACGGGTAGAGATCCTGCCCGCCGAATGTCTGCTGCACTGCCCCGATGATGCCGGCGAGTTCGTCGCCCCGTTCATGGCCGAAAATGTCGGTTGCTTCCCCCTTCTGCAGCAGGTTTTCCCGCAGTGAAGCAATGGCGGTGCGGGCTGTTGCAAGTTCCAGCATTGCCTGCTTCCCTTTATCTGCTTTCTTTACTCCTGCCAGTGAATCCTCGTCATACTGCCACAAAAGCTGCCAGGTGCGGGAATAGGCATTGACAATTTCAAGGATGGCGCTTCCTTCAGCAGAAACCAGCCCATGACCCTGCAGGGTACTCTTCAACAGATCAAGCACCTGCCGCACCTCACCAAGACCTTTTTCCGCCAGCCGTTTCCTGTTGAAGGTATAGCCTTTCACCAGATGATCTTTTATAATTGAGGTCGCCCAGATGCGGAAGCGAGTGCCCTGCTTCGATTTCACCCGGTAGCCGACCGAGATGATAACATCGAGGTTATAATAAGTTACCTGATAACTCTTGCCATCATCGGCAGTTGTCCGGAATTTCCGGACAACTGCTTTTTCTTCAAGCTCGCCTTCCTTGAATACATTTCGAATATGTTCAGAAATTGTACGCTTGTTTCGCTGGAACAGCTCGGTCATTTCAGCTTGTGACAACCAGACTGTTTCGTCTTTAAGTCGCACGTCAACACTGGTTTGACCGTCCTCGGCCTGGTAGACGATAAGTTCGCCCTGGTTGGAGATCATTGTTTGTTCTCCACAATCTTACAGCTTTTCAAACAGTTCAACTCCTTTCGGCGGGTTCCCAACCGTGACAACATAATCTGTAAAAGATCGTGCCGGGCCATCCAGCTCTTCTTTTCGTTTCACCTGTACCAGGTCAAAAAGTTTATGGGCCGGGGTATTGCCCAGTTTGTTGTCATGTTTGAAGACAAAGAGCTTTTGAGACGCCATCTCGCCCCGGGCAGCACTCCTGTCATGGTCGAACATGTTCATGAGGGCTTCCCAAAGCAGATCCAGATCTTCCTCTGAAAAACCGGTCTGTTCGGCAAGAGGAGCCGAAATAAAACCGTGTACCCGATACAGGCCGTAAGGGACAATAGCTTTTCGGGCTCCGAGTCCTTTATCATCCGGTTTGTCAACGGAAACGGCTGCTGTTCTGAACATGGCGATATCAAGCCCGACAATGGGATCAATGCTTCTGGCAAACGCCAATTGAACAGGGCCCCTAACCTGTCCACAGGTCTTATCCCCTGTGGACATAACAGCGCCGAACGTTCGGACATCAAAGAAATTTTTGCACATCCATTTTTTTGCTACGATTTCTTTGCTGTCAACAAATAACTCTTTTAACTTAGCCTTAGCAGCGTCAGAGATATCTTTCAATTTCCCGACAGATTTTTTTACTTTGTCTATATCATTACCAAGTTTCAAGTACACTCCTTCATTCTCAAAACCAACACCATCAGGAAACCCATCATAATTTTTGAGTTCATTATGCAAATCATCTGGAACGTGGACAAATAATTTTTCATCGTCTAATGCTTTATGTGCCCTTCTGTGATGCTCAGACAGAAAAGCTCCTTCTCTAACATGAATTTCATAAGGAGAAACATTTTCCTTCACCAGATCAACATAGTTCCTGATCTTCCGTTTCAGGCAGACATCGGTGGTTATGCCATGACCGGTTTCAGGGTCGATGCGCGGCATATTGCCGCCGTCCGGGTCGCCGTTGGGGTTGCCGTTTTTTACATCGAACAACAGAACAAATTCATAACGGTTTTGAATTGGATTACTCATTTCTGCTCTCCTTCATCATGGTTTACATTTTTACGGTATAATGCGTTTTTCTGCTGGTAATAACCAATGGCAAACAGTCCCTGATCCTGAAGATTCATGTGGGCCGGAAACGAGTCCACATGCTCCATGATTTCAGCAATACGCCGGTCGGATACATATCCGTATTCAGCCTTTTCGATATGATGCTGGGACAGGCGCAGCAGGCGGGGAAACACACTTGCCGGGGTAGCGGATGCAGCACTGAAAAACCTGTCCTTGATGGTTGCATTCACCTTGCCCAGGGCGTCAAGCTGGGCCTTTTCAAGCACCGCAAACAGCCTTCCCAGCAGATATGATATTTCTTTCCTCTCCTTATCCAGTGACATTGGCACCTCCTTTTTATGATTTCGCTGCAACACAGCCTTCAGAATTGCAGCCCGCAAGTACGTAACATTAGGCATAGATTTACCCGTTGATTTATCCTTCTTTGCCTGATCCGCCCGGATGCGACCGATCACCCCCTGATATAAGTTCTGAGGATATCGGCCGCCGGTGAGGATGGAACGCGTCAGCGAACCGGCCAGAACAGGAGAAATGTCCTTGGTCTCCCGGGCTGTTTCCTTGAGCAGGTGCCAGACACCGGGAAAGGGTATATCTTGTTCACCACGTTCCATCTCAAGGTTGTTGAAATGATCCCGAAACCGGTTCATCAATTCTCCGACAGAGCAAACATGCCAGAAACGCAGAGCCAGACGCGCCTTGTTCAGGGAAAGCCCGAGGATGTAAAACCGGATATCTTTGTCCTTTTCAATATCAGCCGGCAGGGTGCCCTGGCAAACAGCCTCAAGAAACTTCCTGACCTGATTCGTTGCCTGCTGGTCTTCAACAGCAGGGTTCAACACCTGTCCCATAAACGTTTCGACTGGCGAGGCTCTTTCCGCCCAGAAAACCGTGGTGGCATCACCTATGCGTATTCTCTGGGTGTGACTGCGTAAAAGATGCTTCAGGGCCGCTGAACTCTTAAACTCGGCTTCCACCGAAATCGGGGCGTTTTCACCCTTCTCTTTTCCATAAGATTCGTAGGCTTTTTCGTTGAATGAAACCAGTGAAGCGCCGGAGCCAAACTTGAACTGAGCGTATTGCAGTTGCAAATCATGCTTTTTACCGTCAATGAAGCTGACACCTTCAGGGAATTCTTCCCTGGCGAGATATGCCGTCCATAATCTCCTGACCTCGGATCGTTCATGAACAAATTCATTGTCTCCTTTGAGGCGAAAGGCCACCCATTTCCCATGATTACCGCACATTTCTTTCCAGAACGGCAACCCGGGCGAATCCTCTGGATTCCATTTTTCCAAAAAGGATCGTACTGCCAGGACACCCTCGTCTTGTGATGTGCCACACACCTCACTTATCAATTTTTTGTATGATGAATGGTGCACGGTTTTTTTGCTATTTCCTGACATTCCAAAAAGATAGTCGGCCTTGTCCACCATGAAGTTTGGAGTTTTTGACGCACCCTTACCTGAACGGACACATACCTTGTTGCTGTATGGAACCACTGACTGACGAAAATTATACGTATTCGCCTTGACCTTGATCCGCAGGTCCTCCGGCTCACCAACGATATTGCCATGCCTGTCAACGGTTACGACAAAACCGATATCCTCAACGCTGAATCCATAAGGCGGGACAGGAACTTCCTTGTCAAAGAGACCGTGCTGTTTCTCAAGCCGGTCATAGAGAGAAATCAGGGATTGAAAGATCATGAAACTACCTCCCGGCGGCAGTTGATAACCCCGTTTTCCATGACTGCCCGGAAAAATTTCGGACTCATGTTATCGGTAAAATCCAGATCATGGAGCATATACCCAAGGTCCTGCCGACCTGTGAATGATGTTTTCGGCACGTCATCGCACCAGGCAAATTCAACAGGAAACTCTCGGCACCCGAAATAGGGTCGGTGAAAACACTGGCCTTTTTTGACCCGCCGTTCAAAGATCGCCAGATGTTTCCCTGGATCGGCATCGTCACTGCCGGTCAGGTCAAAATGGGCCTCGATGATATATTCCACATCCCGCAGAACCATGGAGGCCCGCTGCTGACGGTCCTCTTCTATATAGCGGCAGACTGGCCGCCCTTCTTCCATGTCACGATTATTGACCGAAACCCGGTTTGCCAGTTCATTACGCCTGATATTCTCGAAACGGATCGGTTTCAGGACATGGATTCGGTCAATCACCCAGCGTATAGCCGGCTTCCAGTAAATCGCTTCCAGTATACCCCGGGCCGCTGACGGGGTGATCACATCGTAACTCACCCGTTCCACCTTCATTTCAGGACGGGTAAACAAAGCATAATCACCCCATATCCGTAATTTTATGCCATAGCCCATACAATTTTCCTCCTTTATACTTCAGCCAAAAAATGCAGCGCCTTGCGGGGAAGTACATTGCAGGCCCGTGCTTTCCGAGTACAATTCCGTTGTATGCAAAACCCATATTCCGGGAACCGGCTCATCCAGCCAGTCCCTGATCTCATCAAATTGATAAGGATAAATCTGCACTGTGAACTGCTGCAAATGGCGCAGGATGCTTCCTTTATGTTCGGCGAATTTCAAAGATTGCACCAGGTTCCGTGGTTTCTCATCAATGGCGATAACCACCGGAATGGTTGCTGTCCGGATCATCTGAAACCCGGCAATTTCACGAAACTGGATGTCGCCGCCCTGGGCGGTCAAACATTTTTCCAGAATACCGTCTTCATCCATGCGCTGCTCGTTTTTCCAGAAATAATCGGCAAAATACTTTCTTACACATGCAGGAGATGTCAATTCCCCGGCAAATTCGTCAAAGAGCTTGACCGCGGACTGTGCTGCCTGGCGAAAATACGAACAACCACCTTCTTCGGGGAAGTCAAAGACATACACCTTGGCGGCTTTATTGCTCCGTCCATTGCGATTGCATCGCCCGGCGGCCTGTGCAATGGAATCAATCCCGGCAACTGCTCGATAAACGCAGGGAAAATCCACGTCCACTCCCGCCTCGATCAACTGGGTACTGACCACCCGGCAAGGTGCTGAGGCGCTATCTGACAATCGTCTCCTGATCTCCGTCAACTTTTCCGTTCGATGTGCCGGATACATGAGGGCGCTCAGGTGGATATTTTCGTTTGAGACAGGCAGGGCATTGAAGATGTCCAGTGCCTGCTGCCTGGTGTTGACGATACACAGAACCTGTTCATGCTCCATCAACCTTTCAGCCACCTCGAATTCATTCAACTTGCCGATAAAGAGTTCCTCTGTCCGCTTCAGTGCCGCGTACAGTCCTGTCACGTCCTTGACGATCTCCTGGTCAACTTTCAATCCGCCGGGGAATTGTTCATTATGTTCAATCGCCGGCTGGGTCGCCGTACACAGCACTGCGGTAACGCCATAATTTTGGGTTAATTCCCTGATGACTTCCAGGCACGGTTTTAACTTTTCAACCGGGATGGCCTGTACTTCGTCAAAGATTACGATACTGTCAGCGATATTATGAAGTTTCCGGCATTTTGACGTCCTGTTGGCGAACAGGGAATCGAAAAACTGGACATTGGTCGTGACGACCACGGGCGCATCCCAGTTTTCCACGGCCAACCGTGTCTTCCAGTCAGACTCGTACGGGATATAGTTGCAGTGGTGTTCCAGCACGGCATCGTCACCCAGCATAGCCCGGAACACCCCTGCATTCTGTTCGATGATGCTGGTGAAGGGAATGACATAGATTATTCGCCGCTTGCCATGTTTTCGAGCATGGTTTACGGCAAAGGCCAGGGAGGAAAGGGTTTTGCCGCCGCCAGTCGGCACGGTTAAGGAAAAAATTCCCGGCTGCTTATCTGCCGCCCGGAGGCAATCCACAAGAACCCTTTCCCGCTGAACATTTACAGGGAGAGAATGGTCTGCTTTTTCCCGTAATACGGTAAAATTATTCCAGAACCGTTCATGCAGTTCCTTTATACCCGGATACCTGCCACGCTGCTTACTTCTGCTGCTATCAAGAAACTTTTCCGTGTCAAGATAATCAGCATCGACCAGACAGGAAAAGAGCATCCTGGCAAAAAACTGTATCTGGAACCCCAATCGATCCTGATCACATCGAATGCAAAGATTGTTCGGAAAGTTCAGTGGATCAAGGGGAATGTCAACATCAGGCGCATCATCGTCAAGTTTATCCCTTAACCCCGCATTTTGCGAACCATCCCAGTCCGATAGTCCTCCGTGATGCCCTGCAATTAAATAGGCAAGGAGCTTGCCTGCCTGCTGATTTTTGCTAAAAAGCACTTGCGCGCCGACCAGGGCATGATTGGGGTGCCCTGCATAAAACGGAGCAAATTCATCTGTTATGGAATTCACCCTGCGTAAGTATGCCTGCCACACCTTCCGGCCCTTACCCACGTCATGGTATAATCCGGCCAGGTAGGCCCACTCCTCTCCGCCAAATGGGCTGGCACATTTGGCTGCCCTTTCTGCCACATTCTTCAAATGCTCCGCAAGCGGCTGCCAGTCTGATTTGTCGGTACGGTCCGTAGAATGGGCATAATATTTCATCACATGACCTCGCTTCTACCATTTCCCGGCATATTCTGTTCAGCTCTTCAAAATCATTTCCATGTTTTCCCTGCTGGCCGGCAGGTCCCGGCCGCAAACTTCCTTGCGAGCTCTGCCACACACAACAGATGTTCTCTCAGCAGATGCCACCGGTTGTCACTGTTGCCCCTGTGGGCATGCCATTGATTGATCGTCTTGTCTGCAGACATCTGCCCTCACCTCGATCCCCATCTTCTGCCAGGGCCGGGTGTGCCGAACGAAGCTACGGATACCGACTCATGCCTCCGGCCCAGGGCTTTCCAATATACGCCTGCTCCCTCCCTGCCACCAGACGATACAAAACCGTTGAATCCGCCGGGAGGAAGTTTTCAGTTCCAGACGACAGGAAAAACGAAACCATTGCTCACAGCATACCACCCCACCCCGGACACCCGGTGTCCGGGGTGGAATTTTTTTTCTCACCAGTATGGTTCCTCCCTGTCATACTGGCGTGCCAATCGCCGGGCCTCCTGCCGGATCAGCGTCCGCAGCTCTGATGGCTCCAGTACACGGGCCTCGGCGCCGAATTGCAGAATCTTCATCTTTATCTCGCGTAAATCGGCAACCGGCACGGTGAGAACCAGGGAACCGTCGGGACGTTCTTCCATCTCCTGATCCGGATGCCAGATCTGTTCCCGCACCCAGCGGGCGATGTGAGGAGAAAAGAGGATACGCACAGGGAAGACTTCGGCAGCCTGAAAAATTCCAAAACCACGATACAGCAGGGGACGCCAGGCAGATGGTGAACGACGGGTAAAGACTTCCTCGAGTGGCGTGGCATGGCTCATGCGGGAGAGGTAGAAACGGCGCCAGTCATGACGCAGACGGCACCAGGCGAGCAGAACCCAGCTCCCCATGTAATGCTGGAGGTGATGAGGTTCGATATACCGCCGGGAAACCCGGTCGTTCAAGGGTGAATGATAGGTGATGCTCAGAAGACGGCTGGTGAGCAGGGCCCTGGAGACATGGCGAAATACCGCCCCCCTGCAGGGTGCATGTCCGTGCCAGATGGCTGAAAAACATTTGCGGATACGCCGTTCACTGATACCGATCTCGCTGTGTTCCTGAAACAGGCGCCGACCGAATCGCTGAATCGCTCTGCTGATGTAGCCCGAATCGCTTGCCTCCAGGAGGTTGCCGGCAAGGAGCACGGCCAGGGTCTCCCGCTGGCCCAGGGGCAACTCGGGCAGCGAGAACTCGCTTTCGTAGGCGTAGCCACGGCGGGCGGGATCATAAACCAGGGGCGCCTCCAGCGAGTACCGCATGAAATCGATGTTTCTCCTGGCCTGACGGTTGGAGATCTCGAATTCCTCCGCCAGGGACGTGGCGTTGGGATAACGATTTTTCCTGATCTCCGCATCGAACCAGAGGTAGCGTTCAAAAACCAGGTGCTGATTGCCCATACCGCCTCTCCCTTCTCTTGCCGGCTTACTCCTTGCCCAGGCAACATTTTTTGTATTTGCGACCGCTGCCGCAGGGACAGGGATCGTTGCGGCCGACCTTACCACCCTTCTGTTCACTGGTTATGCCGAACTTCCTCTGCCGGCAGGCAGCATAGATCTGATGCAGGCGGCGGTGGCGTTTCCGAAGTGTAGCCATCAGTTCGGGATATTGTTGCAGCAGTTCCCGTCGGATCCTTTCCAGGTCTACACCCGGGTCCCGGTCCCGGGAATCGACAGTCTTTATCCTCTTTCGCCGATAGTCACCCTCCAGGATACCCACCAGTATGGTCTTGAGCTTCTTGGTGTCGACACGGTTGACCGAAAAGATCACCCTGGCACAGCGGCACCCCCGTTTCAGACAGTAGGAATCGCTGATGGAAAAGGTCTTGCCATCAATCTTCAGGAAAAAACGATTCGCATGGGGCAGAATCTCATTGTAGTAGGTCATCAGGCTCTGGTTTTCGATACCGTCAAAGTCAAACTCTGCCTCGATCTCTCCCGGCTCAGCACCCTCGGACTGTGCCGCTTTCAGTGCCGTATAGATGGTCAGGAGAAGAAGAAAATCCTCTTCTCCAAGCCCGGCCATGAATGCCCGGATGCATTCTTTTTCCCTCTTCTGCCGCTTCAGCCAGCCCTTCTTTTCAAGCCTTCTTTCCTTCAGATCGAGCCGGAACGCAACCCGAAGCGAGTCCGCATCATCGCTGCCATCAGCGCCAGCCGGGGTCAGGATGATGTCGACCGTGGTACAGGTGCAGACCGGATTGTCACAGGTTAACAGAGTCAGGTCGTAACGGGTCCTGACGCCGTTCTCCTCCAGCACCACCTGGTAGCCGTTGCCATTGAACTCCAGTAACACTTTTCACCTCACAATCATTTGACTTCCTCTCGATACAGGTTGTGCCCTACACCGGAAAAGGAGGAAACTACACCTGCGCCGAAAATGGCTCGGAGTCTCGTCGCTACGCCCACTCACCTGCTTTCTTGCATCTGCACCTGTCTCGGCGTTCTCGGTGTACGAACAGTGTTGCGGCAAAGACCCCGGGATTCAGGTATGAAAAAAACCATGAAAAAACGCTGTCTGCAAGGAACACCGTGACATTGACCGCAAAATGGGAAATAATTGCCACAGGAAGATCAACAGCAGGCCATCCGCTTGCGGCCAGCAGCAACTGCAGAGAGTCGCCCCTGCCGACCTTGCACAAAGATCACACGAAATTCAACACGGTTGCCGCTGGCATGGCCCTGCTGCCACGCCAGCGGTCCGCCGACACCACCTACAGGCATAACTCCCATGGAAGCACTGCACTCCCTCGTCAACTGGATCGTCCATACGGTCGGTCAGTGGGGATATCCCGGCGTCATTGTCATGATGTTTCTCGAATCCTCGTTCTTTCCCTTTCCCAGCGAGGTGGTGATCCCGCCGGCCGGCTACCTGGCCGCCCGGGGCGAGATGTCCCTCGTTCTCGTCATCCTGGCCGGCATCGGCGGCAGTCTGCTGGGCGCGCTCTTCAACTACTGGCTGGCCAGTATCTGGGGCCGGCCGTTCTTTGAAAAATATGGCCGCTACCTGCTGGTCAGCAGAAAAAGCCTGGACAAGGCAGACTGTTTTTTTGCCGAGCACGGGCATATCTCCACCTTCATCGGCAGGCTGCTGCCGGGTATCCGGCAGTATATCAGCCTGCCGGCAGGCATCGCCCGCATGAACCTGCCCCTGTTCGCCTTCTTCACGGGACTGGGCGCGGGGATCTGGGTCATTATCCTGGCGCTGGTCGGCTATTTCATCGGCAACAACCAGGAACTGGTCAACCGCTACCTGCACCAGACCGTGCTCGGCCTCTTTCTCTTTGCCGTGGCCCTGGTCGTGGTGTATGTCCTGGTGAAAAGGAGACGATGTGAGAGACCCCTCTGAGACGCGATCCGCGGGAGTGGCCCTGGGTGGCGGCGCCGCCCGCGGCTGGGCCCACATCGGGGTTCTCCGCGCCCTGGCAGAGAACAATATCCGCATCACCCATGTCGCCGGCACCAGTATCGGCGCCTTTGTCGGGGCCTTCTTTGCAACGAACTCACTGGACACCCTCATGGCCGGCGTCCTGCGGCTCACCAGGAAACAGGTGCTTGCCTATGTGGCGTCTCTTCCCTCCCGGACCGGTCTGCTCAAGGGACAGCATATCACCGCCTTTCTCGAGGAGCACCTGGGCTCCCTCACCATCGAGCAGTGCACCGTGCCCCTGGCCACAGTGGCAACCGATATCCGTACCGGCCAGGAGGTCACCCTGGCCCGCGGCAACATTGTCGAGGCCGTCCGCGCCAGTATCGCCGTGCCCGGCATCTTCACCCCGCTCCGTCGTGAAGCCGCCCTGCTGGTCGATGGCGGCCTGGTCAATCCGGTCCCCGTCAGCACGGTCCGCACCATGGGGGCCGGCCAGGTCATTGCCGTTGACCTGAATCCGGTTGTGCGGCAAAACGGCTTGCCCCTGCTGGCGACCGAACAGCCCAACATGCTGGAGATCATCGGCGCGTCGGCCCAGATCATCCAGGCCAGCCTGACCCGGACCAGACTGGCGACCGACCCGCCGGACCTGCTGATCTGTCCCGATCTCGCCCACATCAGCTACCAGGATTTCAACAGGGGAGAGGAGATCATCGAACTGGGTTACCAGGCTGCCATGGCTGCCCTTTCGTAACTGTCAGCAAGACAGCAGTTCCTGATCACGGGGCATGGAATCCGGCACTTTTTCAAAAAAAAACCGGTATGACTCTATCTGCTCTGCCCGGCGTGCCGGGCAGAGCCCCCTTACCCCATGTTCAAAATGAAGAAGAGACAACGCAACATCCTCGGCACAACCGCGACACTGGCCGAGAAATACGGGAATGCGATATTTTCCGCAGCCATCCTGTTTTTGCTTGGCGCGGGATTCGTGTATGCATTCACCAGGGGGTACAGCCTCCACTTTCCCGACGAACGGCAGTACTTCGCCATTGCCGGGAACCTGGCATCAGGCAAGGGTTTTTCCCTGGACGGCACGTCCCCCACCGCTCTTTTTCCGCCGCTCTATCCTCTGCTCATTGCCGCGCTCCTGAAACTTGGCGCGTCCATTCCCGTGGTCCGTTGCGTGAACTACCTCATCCTGTGCGGCTCGCTGCTGACCATACGCTCCATACTCAGGCACGAGGGGGCAGAAGATGCCAGGGGAATATCCGCCTTTCTCTTCATCGCCTATGGAGTACTTTTCTATACTGCGGGAACGCTATATCCCCAGACCCTCTTCACCTTGGTCCTCCTGCTCCTTGTGCGGTGCGCGCTGGAAAAAAACGCAGGCATGCCAGCCATGCTCCTGTTCGGTATTCTCTGCGCGGTCCTGATGCTGGTCCATTCCACCGGCGTCTTCATTCCCCCCGTGGCAGGCCTCTGGATGATCCTTGTCTCGCCGGACCGGAAAAAGACCTTCATGAAGGTGGCGGCAAGCGCCCTGGTGGCCGTTGCCTGCCTGTCCATATGGACCACACGAAACTACCTGGTATTCCACCGTTTCATACCACTCACCACCCACGGCGGCGATACCCTCTACATAGGGAACAATCCGCATACCTCTCTCGACGCCTGGTATGACTACGTCAATGATGCATTCTATCAGGAAGCCAGTCAACTGCCTGAAACCGAACAGAACCGCTATTACCTGAAAAAAACCATCCGGTTCTGGACCACGCATCCTGCTGATGCTGCCATACTGTATCTCAGGAAACTCCTGGAATATTTCAACTACTACAACAACCTCTTTGTCGGCAGGGAGTTTGATTCACTCAAAAAGGTCATCATGTTCATCACCTATTACCCTCTTCTGCTCTGCCTGGTCATCCGTCTGCTCATGGCGGGCCGGGTACCCCTGACCGACGGGGAAAAGCTCCTCGTGGCAGTGTACATTGCCAGCGCCTTTTTCCACGCCCTGTTCATCCCCAGGATACGGTTCAGATTGCCCTATGACGCGCTGCTGATCGCCCACATCGGCATCATGTACCATATCTTCACCTGCCGAATGAGAGGCCCGGGGGAGGCCTCCGCCATTTCTGCCGGGACGTAAACACACCACCCTCGCGCAGATGGTCTGCTGCCTGGTCCGGAGAAAGATCCCGACCATTCAGCACGGTACAATGGCGAATTGAACCACAACCGGAGAGGAAGGAGATGGGAAACCTGTTCCTGTTGCCGCCCGAAGGAATTCTTGCGGCCAACGGCCCCGATGATCCGTTGCCATACTACTATAAACCGCTGGTGGGCAGGATATACCGGGCCCGGATAGAGCAGGGACTTGCCATGTTGACGCCCCCCTACGCCTCCATACTGGAAGTCGGGTACGGAAGTGGTGTCCTGCTCCCTTCCCTGGCCGGAATGGGTAATTTTGTTGCCGGGGTGGACCTGCAGTCAGACCCCGGCAAAACTGCCGGTATCCTGCAACGGCTCGGTGTGGATTGTGTTCTGAAACAGGGTGATCTCAGGGACGATCTGTTCCCGGGCCGGACTTTTGACCTCATTGTCGCCATCTCGGTTCTCGAGCATATTCGGGAACCCGGCCCGGTGTTCAGCCGCTTCCATGACCTGCTCACCCCCGAAGGGCAGCTCCTGGTCGGCATGCCCAGGGTCGACAGGTTCATGGAAAAGGCCTTTGCCTTGATAGGATTCGAGGGCATCGAAAAGCATCATGTCACCGACCACAGGACGTGTATACAGGCGGCCGGGACCTGGTTTGACATGGAAAAAAAGACCCACCTGCCCTCCTGGCTTCCGGCAGGGGCAGGTGTCTATTTCAGCATGCTGTTCCGGAAACGCCGGAGGGGCGGAAAGGAATCCGGCTCAGGAGGAAATCGGCAGGAAGATGGAACATAGGCCGTGGACCATGCCGGAGATGCAACGCTTGCTGGCAGGAAAGGCATCAAAGGTATAACGAACTGTTTTCCAGGCGATCTTCGGCAGCGGCTCATACCCGCGGTAGACCTTGTAATAGAACAGGATGAACTCCTTCTTGATCTGCCAGGCGGGAAAATCCGGCAGCTTCAGGACCGTACCGGTCCGCTCGAACAGGCTTGTCCGTGCCTTGTCGCTGAGCAGGTCCTGTTCCCTGCACAGGGCATAGAGCCGGGTGCCGGGATAGGGAAAGAATATACTGACAGACACCCCGAACGTGGGCTGACAGGCCCGCGTCACATCGATGGTCTCCTGGAAATCGGCCGGGGTTTCACCGGGGAGCCCGATGAGAACATTGATGGTATATCTGATATCATATTCCCGGCACAGGGCACAGAAATCGATCAGGTCCCTGTTATAGTATCTCGGCCGGCGCAGGACCTCCCTGCGTATCCTCTCCGATCCCGATTCCAGCCCCATGCGAAAAAAAGTGAGATTGGCCCGCTTGAAGGCCTCCAGCAACTTCCTGTTGTCCTGGATCTGGGTAGTCAAGGCCAGATTGGTGCCGAATTCCAGGGGGCGCTCCAGGCCCTGGTTGAACTCGGCCAGCTTGTCCAGCAGGGCATAGGTGTATTTCAGGTTGGCGCCCAGGGTCTCTGTCTCCAGAAACACGATCTCCACGTTGTCGTCCCGGTCCATGAGCTGCCTGATCTCGCCGATGATATTGTCCGGCGAGCGAAAGCGCACATAGCGGCCGGTGGCCACCCGCGCCAGGGCATGGTTTGAACAGTAGGTACACCGGTTGGGGCAGCCGCGTCCGGCCAGAATGGTATAGACCTTTCCCTTTTTGTGGGAAATGAACGGCTCCCACATCTCACGATCGATGAACGGCAGCAGATCCAGATCCTCACGAAAGGGCTGAACAGGATTTTTTTCTATCTCTCCCGTTCGAGGATCCCTGATCCACAGGTTGGCAATACCACCGGGATTCTGCCCGGCCTCCAGTTGCCGCGCAAGTTCAACCACCGCATCTTCACCCTCACCCCTGCACACTGCGTCAACAAACGGATAGGCGATGACCTCCTCCGGGTTGAGGGAAGGATGGGCGCCGCCCATGACAACATAGGCTGAAGGCGCAAGCTTCCTGATCGTCTCGCCCACCTTCCTGATGAGAGCGATCTGGGTGGAGACAGCGGTGAGGCAGAAAAGCTCCGGCCTGACCTCCTCGATCAGGGCGCCGAATCTCTTTTCCAGCGGGGTCTGCGGGTTCACCACCACCAGATGGACTTCGTGTCCTGCCTTTTTCAGCATCGTGGCGATGAACGAGATGCCAAAGGGGATATCGCCGGGGCTGTACAGCTCTTTTTTCAGGGAAAAGGTTGAAAGCGAATAGACGCAAACGATCTTCATGGGAAAGGCTCGGCTGATGGTTGTCGATACTGGACAGGGATGTCAGATGAACTTGATCTTGCCGAGGGCGAAAAAGACCATCTTCAGCAGGAGCAGGCCGTGCCGGAACCGGCTGATCTGGGTGGTGCCGTAGGAGCGTTCCCGGTAGCGGATGGGGATCTCGACGATCTTGAGGTTGAGCCTGACCGCGCCGAAGAGCAGATCGAAATCGCCGAAGGGGTCGAAGTCGCCGAAATAGGACCTGCCGGCGATGATCCTGTCGTAATCCTTTCTCCAGAGGACCTTGGTGCCGCAAAGGGTGTCACGAATCCGCTGCTCGAAGAGATAGGTGAAGGCACGGCTGAAAAACTTGTTGCCCAGGATGTTGAGAAACCGCATGGCCTGCTTTTCCATCCGGTAGACCAGCCTGGTGCCGTTGATGAACTCGCCCTTGCCGCTGGCGATGGCATCGAAGAACTTGGGCAGGTCCTCCGGCGGCACGGTGAGATCCGCATCGAGGATCATCAGCACATCGTGCTTGGCGGCCGCAAAGCCTTTGCGCACCGCGTCTCCCTTGCCCTTGCCGTCCTGGACCAGCACGGTGATGTCGCGATCGGGATAGGCCTCCTGCACCCGGTAGCATTCCGCCAGGGTGGAGTCGCTGGAATGCCCCTCGACAAAGATGATCTCGGTGGCCCTGCCCATGTCCGGGGTCCGGCGGATGGCATTTTCGATATTGCCCTCCTCGTTGCGACAGGGAATGACGATGGAACAGCTCACCTCGCCCGGTTCCTTGCGGGTGGCCATGGGCTTGGCCACCAGGACCTCGTTGAGCGACAGTTTCCAGAACAGCGGCATGTTGGCCAGAAACCTGTTGCAGAAGGTGGAAAGGAGCGGGATGTAGATCGGCAGCAGGACCTTGTAGCACTTGCGGACAACCTCGAAATCGTTGAGATAGAGAAGGTTGTCGATGACATCCAGCGGCAGCCAGTGCTGGAGGGACTGTCGCATCCTCAGGCCGGTGAGTTCGGCGAGCTTGAGGATCGGCGCCCAGAGATAGTTGTAGTAGACGACCACCACCCGGGTCTCGGGCCGGCAGACCTTGGCAAGCCGGGAAAAGGCGAGCTGGATATCGTCCACGTGCCCTATGGTGTCAACCACCAGGACATAATCGAATTTCTCGCTGATCTGCAGGTTCTCCATGTCGTCGACCCGGAAGTCGAGCTCGGGAAAATTGCGCCGGGCCTGTTCCACCATGGCCGGGCTGATATCCACCCCCACCCCCCTGCCGGGCTCCAAGGCCGCCAGCAGCTCTCCGGTTCCGCAACCGATCTCCAGGACCGAGGCGCCCGCCGGTATGAGGAAACGCAGGTAGCGCTCGATTTCCCTGTGATAGTAGGCGGCCCGGCGCCGCCATTTCCCCCGCACCGGGGCAAGAGAGTCAAGATGACGTATTCTTTCGGATTTGTTCAATGCAACTCCTCAATTTGTAATAGTTCACCGCTATCAGCAACTACCTGAAAAATAGCAATACTTTTGGTAAAAGTTCAGCAGTGCGTCAGCTGTGCGTGATCGTGGCTGACCGCTATAGTCGGCTATGCGGCCAGCCGCGAGCGCGTGCAGATGGCGTGCTGCTGAACTTTTGCCTCAATTTCAGAAAGCCGGAGGCCGGAAGGTCCGAGGCCACTATTTTTTCCGGGACCGGCCTGCCGTCAGGCAGCAGTTGCGCCGAGGTTCCCGGAAGATCTATTTCTGCAGAAACAGGGCGCCAAAGGTGTAATCGTTGGTGCTCTTGGTCCGGAACAGTTCCCCTGGATGATGGTGTCCCTTGAGGATGGTCCTCAATTTATACATATAACAAGGGGGGAAAGAATAAAAGGGATCGAGCAGATAATTCCTGCCCGTATCGACAAAAACCGGGTTCCCCCGGATCTTCATGCCGCTGGTGGTGACAAACTGCTCCTGCACGTCGTCGGGACTGTCGATCCTCGAGAAGCGGGAAGGATTACGATAATCAAAGGTAATACTGAACCTGCCGGAATCATTGAGCAGAAGACCGATATTCCTGTTCACCTCCACGCGTTCCCAGAGCGGAATATGCTCGAACCCTCAGATGGAGGTGATATGGTCAAACCGGGTCGAGAAACAGAGATTCCTGATGTCCATCCGGTGGTTCCGGAGATTCCAGCCCATCTGCCGGGCCACCAGGTTAGCGTTGTCCACCAGTTCCTGCTGCAGGTCTATGGTGGTGACATCGTATCCCCTGGCGGCAAGATAATAGGAGAACAGGGACGAACTGCCGCCCAGGTCGAGGATCTTCTGCTGCCTGGAGAACCCCCCGTGGAGCACCACCCAGACGATCTGCCAGTAGAGAAACCAGGGAAAGAGGGCATCGTCGGCCGCATCGTCCAGGGGCCTGTAGCCGTAGCCCCGGTTGATCCGTTCGCCCCGGTCACCGGACAGGTCAAAGCAGCCGTACCAGGAGCTGATCCGCAATCCCCTGTCCTTAAGTTCACGAATCAGTCCGTTCAGCTCATCGACGATTGCCCGGGCCCCGACCGTGTCGAGATCCGCCCGGTCCATGGTCTTGTTGATGACTCCGGCCGGCACGCTCAGGAACCCTCCGGCCGC
>NZ_JBPMMS010000010.1:0-184385 GCF_054025815.1 Desulfolithobacter sp.
AATAGTAGGGTCTTCCCTTTTTCATCTTTTTGTGCAGGTGAGCCATGCCCGTAAGATACCAGTAGGGTCTTACATGTGCAAGCGAAAAACGCCCATCATCTTGATTTTTTATATTTTTTTGGGATGAATTTTTGGTAGGCGTGTAGGGTCTTACGTGTTTTTCAGGGGTAAGTTGCTGAATTTTTAAAGTTTTTTTGTTAAAAATTGTGAATTCTTATAAACTCCTGTCAAAGCTGCCAGACTTGCCAGACCAATCCCCATGAGAGTCATCGAAGCTGGCTCTGGAACTGGAGCGGGATTTACCGTATCTGTATCGGCCTGAAACGTAAAGGACATTGCAGAGCCAGACCAGTTTGAAAGATCGGGCATGATGGTAAGGGTACGATAAAGATCGCCTACAGGTTCTGCCCCGACAAGCGCCACTGCATTTGAGTAGGTGACAAGAGCACTGGAAGAATCGAAGAGTGAACTATCAGACTCAAAGGGCCAGCCACTTCCAGAGTTGAGAGTGCTGGGATAAAGCAGCGGGTTTGAAGCATAAGTTCTGGTACCATCAAATACAAAATCTCCGTTTCCTGCATCCAGCGTCAGGCTGGTAACAGCTGCATCACTCTCAAAAGACCATGGAGAAAAATGGGGAGAATTCGGATAAGTAGACCCGCTCTCCACTTGCAGGCTCCAGTCACTCCCAAAGGCCCCGCCGGAACCCGAACCGAGGCTTTGCCACACAGCTGTTTCCACCGTGCCATCAACAAAGGTTACACTAACCTCCATTCCCTCCATATCGTCACCATAGGTACCACCACTGGCGACACTGTCTATATAATAGATGGTTCCCTCCTCATAAGTGATAGAGACAGCTCTTGCCACTGGTGCATAAAAGAGCAGGATAACAAAGCATATCAACTTGATATTGAAATACCTTTTCATAATCTTCATCCTCCTGGCCACCTGATCACCAAATTTATCGACTTTCCTCAACCCTAAATATGCACAAAACGGGCCAGAAAAGATTTTCAATCCTGAAAAATTTCTTTTTCTCTCTGCCATGGCCTGGTGCCCCTTAGCCACCTCCAGAAACAGGACCGTCCCGTCTGATAGCCGACAAATGGCTGGTGCTGTCAATTCAATGGTTCGTTTTTAACAACTTTTGAAACTTTCCATGGATTCCATTTGTCCATATAGGACACACGGTGAAAAAACTCCATGACATAGGCATAAGTTCTGACGATTCTCAGAAAGATACCGGTATATAATGGTACCAGGGGAATAAAGGCGATCAGCCTTTTTTCCCGCCTGCGAACAGTATTTCCAAGTAAGGCAATCGCGACAAAAAATTCGAGAAAATTTGCTGTAACATAAAGGAACATGTTGATGATAAAAAAAATCTCAACCTGACTGCGGCCTACAATAAACACCTGGATGATGTAGATCCACCATTTGATGTCAAGAAGCAGGTTGAAAAAAATGTTATCAAACGAAGCCAGAAAATTTTTAAAATTAAAACTTCGGGATGGCAACAGGATGTCTCTGTGCCGCCTCACACGAAAACGTATGAGAGAGCGGTCCCACCTGAAACGCTGCCTGGCCAGTTTGGTAAAAGTATCAGGGCAATTAGTGTAACAGACCGCATAGGGTTCATGCACAACCTTGTATCCAAGCTTACGTATCTTGAGTGTGATGTCTCCGTCCAGTCCGGGGCCGACATCCCAGCCGTAAATTCGCTGTAGAATATCTCGACGGAAGGCACCATGAGCTCCGGCGATGATACGCAGAATTCCAAGTTCCGAGGTGACGGTGCGGCCCGTTGTAATTGACTTGAGGTACTCTATGGCCTGCAAGCGCGTGGCAAAGCTGATATCCGTATTCGCAACCCTGACATCTCCACCTACAGCACCGACATTTGCGTCCATGTAAAAGGGCAGTAAAATGGTCTCTATGGCATTATGTTTCAGATGACTGTCGGCATCCAGATGAATAATATACTTTCCCCTGGCATACCTCATGGCCACGTTGGCGGCCGAGGCCTTTCCTCCACGGATATCATTGCGGATAAAAAGGTCTATTTTTCCTTCACGCTGTAGTTTGCGACATATGCTGGGAGTGTTGTCATCAGAGCCATCATCGACAATGACTGTTTCTGTATTCTTATAAGTCTGATTGGCAAGAGATTCGGTCAATGCCGGGATATGCTTACCCTCATTTTTGCCTGGCACGATAACAGAAACAAGAGGACGTTCACGAAACAACATTTTGCGGGCCAATTTATACCTGTCCTTCCTTAGTCTCCTTTTGGGAATATAAATGAGCATCACGACAAAATCCAAAAACAGGTATCTTGTCATGTCGACTAAAAAGAAAGGCCAAAAATAGGCCAGCACCTTCATGAGGGTTAAGTTCGCGATAAACTCGCCAAGGGAGTCAAGCAGCATAATGGTGAAGGATCTTCTCCAGGCAGGAGTCCGGATCAAGGTCCGCTGTGATAAGCCATATTGCTGAATCTGCATCAAGTGTCATGTCGAGATTGCTCTTGATCAGATTTCCTATGCGCTTCTTGATTCTTTCAATGGCCTGTTCACCGTTTTCTGGAGCAGTTTCCGTCAGAATAATCAGGAAAAGAGTTTCGTTACG
Source organism: Desulfolithobacter sp. (assembly GCF_054025815.1). NCBI lineage: Bacteria > Pseudomonadati > Thermodesulfobacteriota > Desulfobulbia > Desulfobulbales > Desulfobulbaceae > Desulfolithobacter > Desulfolithobacter sp. The sequence goes on from NZ_JBPMMS010000010.1 coordinate 2,632, forward strand.
CATGGTGAAGAGATCAGAACTGCGAAGGTTGGCTTTGAATGCTTCACTGATTTCCTCAAAAATATCACGGGTGCGTTTCCCCAGCCTGGTGTACAGGTCCTCAATTCCAATTAATCGAATTACGGCCAGCGAACTTACCGTTACACCGTATCGCTGTATTCGCGCCTGTTCGATGCGAAATAATTCCTTAAACACGCTAAATGGAAGAGCATGAACTTTACTTTCAAGAATGTTTTTAAATAGAGAGTCCAGACCATAAATCGCAGCATTTTCGCCAATGCCTGTGATTGAGTAAGATTTTATGGAGCGCTGCACCTGATTATCCGGTTCTGTTTCCCGATGGCAATTATAACAGGAAGTCATGATACCGGCTTCCTGGAAAATATTACCGCATTGGTTACAGTGGTAGACTATAGATGTTTTGTCATAATCGACCCCTATATGATTCAGGGTTTTGTCACACTTGGGACAGATCAGTTCACTTCCTTGCCGATATTCCGAAAGTTCCCCCACATATGCGCACCTGAAATGATGAATCAGCTCATCTATGAAAAGATCACTCGATCCACAATCCGGACAGGTTTCGAAAAAATTCAGGAAAGCGCATCCGCAATGCGTACAAGAAAAGGAGGAACGGACAAAGATACCTGAAAGCAGTCGTTGAGCTTCAAGATACTCCAGGGTTTCGAGGATTCCATCGTCGGATCTCGGCAAAAGAGGCTGCAAAGCAGGAAATATGTATCCACTTAATGCCTGCACAGATGGGATCGGTTCTATTGTCAGGTTACGGGATGCGATAAAGCGCAACACCTTGAAAGCGACATTGGTGTCACCCTGATTGGATTGTCCTGCGTATTGATGAATCTTTTTATTAATTCCCTCGAGTCTGGCTGTCCAGCTTTCAAGCTGTTCATGCAGGGGATGCCCCCCCGCCTGAACAATTCCGTCCGCTGACTGGAGAATATTTTTTGGCCCTGATTCCGGACCCGCCAAAAAAAGTACCGGCCGCAAATACAATGCAGGTTCAACCATGCGGCGTATCCTGCAAAGAAGCTCATATGCAGCGTCTGGAACGGAACCGTCAATCAGAAAAAAGGCTACCGTTTCACGATCAACAGAAGAAAGGTTGTCAATATCAGCCACAGGAATATCAACTGGTGGACGTGGCATATTGGCCGAAGGGATGAATATCGCGGTTCTCATAGCTTCTCCCCTCTTACCTTTAGCACAATCCGATCGTATTTCTGCCAGATTTTCTCTTCTTCCGGATCAAGTGGTACAAGTTTGACCCGGATCATGGTTGGTATTGGGATGTAGTCCTTGCGCAGCCGCTTCACTTCGACCTGTGCCGATGAAGTCACATCGGTCACCTGACCGATACTCCGGTAACGGTCAGGAAAAATTATCTTCATCTGGTTGCCTGGAGCGATATATCTCAAATATTTTTCCTTTATGTATGCATCGATATATACAGGAGCATCTTTGGCAATAAGAACCAAAAAAGGCTTGCCTCTGGAAATATATTCATGTTTCTCAGCCTTAACCAGATAAACCATGCCATCAAATGGCGCGGTGATCTCCTCTGTGGTGCAGGTTTGGCTGGGAGATCTGGATGACAGTTGCCGCAAGGCAGCAAGTTCTTTCTGACGAACGGTAATTTCCGCTTTAAGAAATTGTATCTGCTCCCGAAGCTTTTCAGCTCTGTCTGCCTGCTCTTCCTGCTGACGACGAAAAGAGGAAGAACCTATCTCCAGAGCCCTGTGCAGTATTCCTGAGTCTGAAGCCTGGTCGATTGACTTCAAATGATCAGCAAGAATTGCCAGTTTTGCCTGCCTGCTTTTTATGTCATAAGTTAATTTTGTTATTCTCGGGTCGGGCCTGTCCTCGCATTTGCCTGGCAGGGCTATGGTCGCAAGCACCTCTCCTCGAACAAAAGACTCTCCTTCCATTTTCGTCAGTTGAACAATTTTTCCACCCCGGGTACTGCTCAGCGCGGTTTTTTCATGCACCACTTGCCCCTGCCCGACAAAAAAAATCACTCGCAAAGCCACCAGATAAAGCAGTCCGGATACAATTGAAAAAAGAACCAGAAAATAAACGAACTTGGTAACTCGTGGCAGAATGCGGCCTGGAGGCTTCCCTTCCGGAAGATTATTTAAATAGCTTTTCCGGGTACGGAGTTTCATGACTTGCTGTTATCTTTTGAAAAAATGTTCTGAACTGATGAATACCGTACTGTGTTATTCCAGTGGACAGGATCAGTTTATCTATCATCTTCTCGATATCCCATTCATCCCTGAAATCAGACGCCCTTAAAACGATCACCAGTTTGGTTGGGGCTATGCTGCCCAATACAGTCCGCAGCCGCCTGGCAAGAACATTCGGGTCTGTTGTGCCATAGGCCATCACATACACTTTGTCTGCAATTGAATCAAGCAACTGAAACGTTTTTGCAGGAAAATGTACAGGCACGGCCACACTTAATTTACGGCCCTGAAGGGTCTGTTTTATTTTTTCAAGGAGTTCGAGGTATTGTTCGAGATATTCTTCCTCTTTCTGGCGGAAATCAGGAAGAGTATGGGGTTCAATATCAAGGTGGACAGTACCTGTCAGCTCGGCAAGAGTTACGGACCGGGCGAGAGCGTTTTGATGATTTTCTGGAAATATCCACTCTGCTTCACCTGTGAGCATCTCGACATGGATATTCTTTTGCTCGGCCATTTTTAGAAAATCCATTATTTTGCCAACAGATATTTTTGTGCTGGCAGACAGAAGAACTTTATCGATCTGTTTTGCCTTGAGAAAATTGATCAGGTTTTCGTTGCCTATAGAGTTAAAGCCGGAAGACCAGATATAAATACTCCGCTCACCCAGTCGCGCTCTTTTCAGGCCCGGGGTCAGACTGAGTTTTTGGACCAGGTCGGAACGATAAGGAAGAGCGGCAGCAACAAATATCTCGTTGACCCTCCTGTACAGCTCCTCTTTGGCGCGCAACAACTCGACACTGGCATCCAGAAGTGTAAGCATTCTCGTTATGGCTACCGGCATAAGATTGTCAGCACCCATTTTCAACTCCAGCAATGTTTGTCTGAACCTTTCCTTAGCTCTTGCCTGACGATAATGAGCCCGGATAGCTCTGTGCAACTGCTCTGTCAAGCTGGCATGTGCAGCCCTGGTTTTGGAAATCCGCTTCCAGAGCGATAAAGACTTGTTCTTTTCAACCTGTAAAAGACGCAGTCTCAACTCACTGGACTCCCTGTCATACAGGGGAACCCGAAATCTCAAGCCTGCTACAAGCTCATCTCCCGAAGATGTGTTGTTACTGATATCAAAGGACCTGCGAACAAAGAGACGCAGTGAATCAGGTATCTCTGCTTCATCCTCGGTCACGAGACGTTTCCTTTCCAGGTGCGTGAGAATTTCTGGCCGATTATCTGACAATATGGCTTCAATAACGCCAGGCAAATCAACCTCAACCAGAGGTGGTGAATAAAGTTGTATAGGGGCTTTTTCAGGAATGTACGCCTGGCCAAGGCTGGAAAGTTCCTGTCTGGTCAAAACAAGGTTTTCTTCTGAAACGAAATAGTCATCAAGAAAACTTAAGTTGCTGAAATAGGCTCGCCGCTCTATTGGATATACCTTTTCAAGGAGCCGCATCTTCATTGTCAGTAAAACTGTGAGAGCACCTGAAAAAGATTGGTCAATACTGTAACTTCGGCACCTTCCTTCTCGTTCATTCTGCCGGAACTCTTCTTGGATTTCTGCTATTCTCACACTGTACTCCAGTGCATCGGCATTTCTGCTGTACTGGAGATATCCGTTTTTCAAAATATCCCATGACAGTTCCAGTTCCATAGAGCTTTCACCGAAACTTTCTTGACCGGAATTCCTGTTGCCAAGATCGCCGGTGGTTAAAGCTCCCCGGATTTCAAGGCCGTTTTTTTTTCCGGCCTGCACAGCCTGCTCCTGTATTATATGTGACTCAAGAGCATGTTGCTCAGCAATATCTCGGCAAGGCGCCGTGAATATATCATCCACAGTTTCCATGGGTTGTTCGCTGTTAAATTGCCTGTCGAACTCTTCATCTAATGAAATCAGCAAGTTCATCAGTTGCTGATGCTCTGAAATAGCCTCTCCACTACAGATGGTCGGACAGAGAACATTATAAGAAAGAAGAGTTATCAGGACAAAGGACAGTAAGGTAAGACTTGCTTTCTGAAGATTTACGAAAAGCATATCATGTAAACGGCGTGACTTGCTTGATTTGGAATCTTTTGTTGGCGTCAAGGTCTTACACGTCATGTAGCTCATGATTCTCAAATCAAATGACCCTGCACAGGAAGGTCAGCCATTCCCGGCGAAGGCCATTTGCGGCCCTGGATGACATGATTTTTACCTGCCAACGTGGCCCGTAAGGCCATTTCGTGGTTAGCCCCGTGCCGAAAGACGCATTGTCGGCAAAGATTGTCGCTTTTCCCCGAAAAATGGACATACTTGTCCCTTCGCCCTGCCGTTTCGACGCACGGTGGGGCCTGTTCTTTGATAAAAAACGCCGTCCGACAACAGCTCAGGGTGCGCCGTCACTTTCGATCGCCTCGACCACGTAGCCTTTGATACCAAAGGCTATGCTTCGGTACAGGGTCTCCAGCGAGTCAACGGGGAACTCCCTGAAGCGACTCCGTACATTCTCCCAGAGCGTCCGTTTGCTGCCAACCTTCTCCCACGCCTTCCGGAAGAGCCAGCAGCCAAGCTGCCGGGCCTGCTCAACCAGGAAGACCAGCATCATCAGGGTGGTCTATCATGAACTAAAGCGCGCAGATGAGACATGGTCAGTGGCCCATCAATACCTGCGGGCCGCAGTAGTACTCCTGCATCGAGTCGATTTACTGATACTTTCTGTTTCTATATCCGTCAAGTAAATCGCTTTGCGCAGCAGTCTTTTTCCGATAATCAGATGGTCTGGATTTTGCAATCATGAGGAGCGCAAAAATTCACCCGGTGAAAAAAAAACCGGCAGGCGCCTTGAATAGCGCACTGCCGGTTAAAACAGGGGAACAACTACAGAGGACGGTGCTCAGCCGAAACGGCCGGTGATATAATCTTCGGTCAGTTTATGGCGGGGATTGGTGAAGATGCGGTCGGTGGGTCCCACCTCCATGAGTTCTCCAAGGTGGAAATAGGCTGTACGCTGAGAAACCCTTGCCGCCTGCTGCATGTTGTGGGTAACGATAACGATGGTGTACTGGTCGCGCAGCTCGCTGATCAGCTCCTCGATGGTAGCCGTGGCAATGGGATCCAGAGCCGAGCATGGTTCATCCATCAGGATGACTTCCGGTTTGACGGCAATGGCCCGGGCAATGCAGAGTCGTTGCTGCTGGCCGCCGGACAGCCCGGTGCCGGGCTGATCAAGCCGATCCTTGACCTCGTCCCACAGCCCGGCCTTGCGCAGGGAAACCTCCACCAGCTCATCGAGCTCTGTCCTGTCAATGGCCAGACCGTGAATCTTGGGGCCATAAGCCACATTGTCGTAGATGGACTTGGGAAAGGGATTTGGCTTTTGAAACACCATCCCGACCTGGGCCCGGAGCGGAACCACGTCAACCTTCTTGTCATAGATGTCGAGTTCATCCAGGAGAATCTTGCCCGATACACGGCATCCCGGAATGGTGTCGTTCATCCGGTTGAGACAGCGCAGAAAGGTAGATTTACCACAACCGGATGGACCGATCATGGCCAAAACTTCGTTACGTCCAATATCGATTGATACCTCGCGGATGGCATGTTTTTCGTCGTACCAGACATTGACCCCCCGGCACGTCATCCTGGCATTGTCGACAAAGACTTCGCCCACAGTGGTGTTGACTTCGCTGTTGTCTGCCTGTTCAAGCGTTGCCTGGACGTAATCTTCAGCACCTGTATTCACATGTTCCATCCTCTGGGTCAATTCGGCTGCGATCATCTTTCTTTCCTGTCCTGTCCCTGCCCGTCATTCGCGCAAAAAAACGAGCACTGAGATATTGGAGATTTTGTTGTCAAAATGCAGCTGCCGTATCACCTCCCGGGACGGGGTGATACGGCACAGTGAACATGGAAGTTCAAACCTGAGGCTGCTTATTTCATTACCAGGGGTTTGAGTTCTCTGGCATCTTTTGCAAACTTGGCCCGCTCTTCGCTGGGCATGGGAATCAACCCCTTATCAGAGAGATACCCTTCATCGCCCCAGGCCCGCTCGCTGGTAAACTCGGCCAGGTACTCCTCCATGCCGGGAACCACACCCACATGGGCTTTCTTGACATAAAAGTAGAGCGGCCGGGAAACGGGGTATTTGCCTGCAGCGATATTTTCAAAGGTCGGGGCCTCACCGTCAACAATGGATCCCTGAATCTTGTCGCCATTCTGATCCAGATAGCTGAAGCCGAAGATGCCCACAGAGTACGGGTTTGCCTCGAGTTTCTGGACAATCAGATTGTCGTTCTCGCCAGCCTCGATATAAGCGCCGTCTTCACGAACCGTGTGACAGATCGACTTGTAGCGTTTCTTGTCCTTCTTTTTCATGGCCTTGATCCAGGGGAATGTCTTGCAGCCGCCTTCCATGGCCAGCTCGACAAAGGCGTCCCTGGTGCCGGAAGTGGGCGGAGGGCCGAGGACTTCAATCTTCTGATCCGGCAGGGACGGATTTACTTCCTTCCAGGTCTTGTATGGATTCGGAACCAGTTTTTCACTTCCCTTCGGGTCCGGTACATCCTTGGCCAGGGCCAGGTAGATGTCCCGGCGGGTGAGCTTGAGCTGGTCACCCTTACGCGAGTTGGCCAGCACGATTCCGTCGTAGCCGATTTTGACCTCAGTGATATTTTTCACCCCGTTCTTCTGGCACTTCTCGTACTCAGAGAGCTTGATCCGACGCGACGCATTGGTAATATCAGGGGTGTTGATGCCTGTACCGGCACAAAACAGCTTCATTCCGCCACCGGAACCGGTGGATTCGATCTTGGGGGTCTTGAACCTGGTGGTCTTGCCGAACTGCTCAGCCACAGTGGTGGCAAAGGGGTAAACCGTGGATGACCCGACGATGAAGATGTAATCTCTGCCACCGGCAGAGGCCGTGGATGCGGCTGCCAGCATGGCAACACCAAAAATCAGACTTTTCTTTAACATATTTTCTCCTCCAGAATAAAAAAACGAAAAATGATTAACAACAACGAGAAGGTACCCGGTCTTTGTTAGCGCTGTGTTAGCAATTGGTTTGAAGTTTGTTGCAAAACCGGGTCACTCTTATCCAGCCACGGAGCCTGTCACTGCCACCTACCAGCGGCGTTCAAACTTTTTGCGCAACAAAACAGCAGCACCGTTCATCACCATGAGAAAAGCCAGCAGAACCATAATGGCCGCCGATGTCCGCTCGACAAAAGCCCGTTCCGGTGAATCAGCCCAGAGATAGATCTGCACCGGAAGCACGGTGGCCGGATCGGTAAACCCCTGTGGAATATCGACAATAAAAGCCACCATACCAATCATAAGCAGCGGAGCCGTCTCTCCCAGTGCCTGCGCCATACCGATAATGGTCCCGGTCATCATCCCGGGCATGGCCAGCGGCAGGACATGATGAAAAATGGTCTGCATCTTGGAAGCACCCACTCCGAGAGCCGCCTCGCGGATGGAAGGAGGGACCGACTTGAGAGAGGCCCGGCTGGCAATAATAATTGTCGGCAGAGTCATGAGAGTAAGTACCAGCCCACCCACCAGAGGAGTGGAACGCGGCATGCCGAAAAAGTTAAGGAAAACGGCCAGGCCAAGCAGGCCAAAGACAATTGAGGGCACCGCGGCCAGGTTATTGATATTGACCTCGATCAGGTCGGTCCAGCGGTTCCTGGGAGCGAATTCCTCCAGGTAGACCGCCGTGGCCACTCCGATGGGAAAGGAGAGTCCAAGGGTGACCAGGAGCGTAAAGAGCGAGCCCATGGCCGCACCATGGATTCCCGCCAGTTCCGGCTCCCTGGAATCACCGGCGGAAAAGAAAATAGAGTTGAAACGGCGCTCCAGACGCCCGCTTTCGGCAAGATGGTCGATCCAGCGGATCTGCTTGTCGGTCAGGCGGCGGTAGCTTTCCTCCACCTCCCTTTTGATATGGCCCTTGACGAACATGTCCACCTCATCGTCGGCCGGGAGCCAGACATCCTGGGTGGTGCCGATCAGAGCGGGATTGGCCACGACCATCTTCTGCAGGGTGTAGGCAGCCCCGGAGCTGACCAGACGGTACAGCTGGCGTTTGTCCCGACGTCCTTTGACGCCTGGGAACAATTCCCGCATGGAGGCCTTGACCAGGGCAGCGTAATCGGCCCGGGCCAGATTACTCACGTCAAAAACCTTGGCATCAAAATGGATCGTGAGTTTGATTTCTGTCTGCAGAAAGGCAGAATAACCTTTGGAGACAATGGACCCAAAGAGAATCAGAAGAAAACCAAGACTGGCCATGATGGCCAGCAGTCCCATCAACCTGAACCTCCGCTCGCGGCGATACCTCTTGCCAAGCCCCTGGCTGACCCGCTCCATGGTCGACATTTCACTGTTCGTCTGTTTCATGGATTCCTTCTGTTTATTCATATTCTTCCCGGTAGCGCCGGACAACATAGAGGGCAATCACATTGAGAATCAGGGTCACGACAAAAAGCAGCAGGCCCAGAGCAAACGCGGCCAGGGTCTTTGGACTGTCAAATTCCTGGTCTCCCACAAGCAGGGTTACAATCTGGACGGTGACAGTGGTCACCGCCTCCAGGGGGTTTGCTGTAAGCTTGGCCGACAGGCCGGCGGCCATGACCACTATCATTGTTTCGCCGATGGCCCTGGAAACCGCCAGCAGGATGCCGCCGACAATGCCAGGCAGGGCCGCCGGCAGGACGACGTTCTTGATGGTTTCGCTTCGGGTGGCCCCCAGGCCGTAGGATCCGTCGCGCAGGGCCTGCGGCACGGCGTTGATCACATCGTCGGACAGGGACGAGACAAAGGGAATGATCATGATGCCCATGACCAGACCGGCGGCCAATGCACTTTCAGAAGAAACGGCAAGCCCAAAACTTTCACCGAGTCCACGTATGAAAGGGGCCACCACCAGGGCTGCGAAAAAGCCATACACCACTGTCGGCACTCCGGCCAGGATCTCAAGCATTGGCTTGACCACGGCCCGGAAACGGGGACCCGCATATTCAGACAGGTAAATTGCAGACATCAGACCTATGGGTACGGCCACGCTCATGGCGATAGCGGAGATCATGAAGGTGCCGGCCAGTACCGGAATGGCCCCGAAACTGCCCGAGCTGCCGGCCTGATCGGCCCGCATCGCCATCTGCGGACTCCACTTGAGGCCAAAAAGAAAATCGGTCAACGGAACTTCCTTGAAGAAACGAATGGACTCGAACAGGACCGACAGGACAATCCCCATGGTGGTAAACACCGCGATGGTGGAGCAAAGAATCAGGACCACGCGAATAAACCGCTCCACATGATTCCTGGCCCGCAGATTTGGCCGAATCCTGGCATAGGCAAGAAAAAATCCGACCAGGGCCACAATGCCCATCACCAGGCCCAGAGACACCTGGCCGATACGGTGCAGCTCATAGTACCGGTTGGCCGCCACCTGCAGATCCGGATCAATGTTGCGGGCCGCAGTGTGACCCGCAACCAGGTTTTTCAGGTCACCCACAAGGAGGCTGAGCCTGTCCGGACTGAGCTGATCGGCACCAGGGATGGACTTGAGGACCAATGCTGTAAGAATGTAATCGGAACAGGTCAACCAGAAAAAAAAGATGATGAGTGGCGGCACGCTGCACCACAGCGCCACCAGCATCCCGTAGTAGCCGGGAGTGGAGTGGAGCTTGTGACGGCCCACCAGAGAAAACGCACGGTGCCGACCCTGCCACCATGCAAAGAGGGCCAGGCCGACAACAAGTACGGGAAAGAAATAAGGAGACATGATCGGTGGCCGCTCAGTTACTGCGAACTATCTGGCCTTCAACCAGATAGATGACTTCTTCGGCGATGTTGGTGGTCCGGTCGGCAATCCGTTCCAGATGGCGGGCGAGCAGGTACATGTTGAGCAGACAGGCAGCGTGCCCCATTTCGATATTCAACTCGTTGACCACCGCCCTGTACACGGAGTTCCGCAAATCATCCACAGCGTCGTCTTCGATGAATATCTGTCTTGCCTGCTCCACGTCCTCGGAAACAAGGGCATCGAGGCTCATCTTCAACATTCTCCGTACCCGGAAGATCATGGGTTGATAATCGATCTCAAAAGTGAGGGAAGAGTCCTTGTTGATGGTGTGGACCCGTTTGGCGATGTTGACCGCGATATCGGCAATGCGCTCAAGCTCGTTGTTAACCTTGATGATGGTGATCAACAACCGCAGGTCACTGGCCACAGGCTGGTGCAGGGCCAGAACCTTGAGACATTCCTCTTCAATCTGGATCTCCATGTCATCCACTTCCCAGTCGGAACGGATGATTTCGTCCGTCAGAACAGGGTCCCTGGTCTCAATGACCCGGCATGCCTTATCCACCCGGTCTTCGACCAGAGATCCCAGGGACAGGAACATCTTTTTCAGTTCCTCTATTTCGCGATGAAACGTCAAGTGCGGTGTCACTATGTGGAAGCCTCTGTGTATATTATTTAATATTGGCGTAACTTGTACCCCTGCATTGTTACCTGATGGTTAAAGTTGTGTTAGGATTTGGTTAGCGTGCACATTTTTTCTTGCAACCGGGGCGCCACAGGGTAGTTTTTTACGATTGAGTCAGTTAACCGTACCTGGAAACATATGGAGATTCGCACGTGAAGAAACCTGATATCCTTGTTGTCGAGGATGATACGGATATCCAGCAGCTGGTCAGCTACAACCTGATCCGCAGCGGCTACAACGTGACCTGCGCCGACAGTGGCGAGGAAGCCCTGGATCTGCTGAAAAAAGAAACGTTCGATGCCATGATCCTCGACCTGATGCTGCCGGGCATGGACGGAATGGCGATCTGCACCAGTGTCCGCACCGATGAAAAGACCCGGAGCCTGCCGGTCATCATGCTCACTGCAAAAGGTGAAGAGGACGACATTGTCGCCGGGCTGGAGAGCGGTGCCGACGATTATGTGACCAAACCTTTCAGCCCCAGAGTTCTCATCGCCAGGGTCGAGGCAGCACTGCGCCGCAAGCCTGTTGCCCACGAGGACCGGAATGGTACCGACGAGGAGGTGATCTCGCTCCACTCCATGCAGATCCATCCCGGACGCCACGAAGTTCTCCTTGATGGTCAACCCATCCACCTGACCACCACCGAATTCACCATCCTGGAACTGCTGGCCCGCAGGCCGGGCTGGGTCTACACCAGACAGCAGATAATCGATCAGATCCGGGGCTACGACTACCTGATCACTCCCAGGGCCGTGGATGTGCAGATTTTCGGATTGCGTAAGAAGCTCGGTGCGGCCGGCAAGTGGATCGAGACCATCCGGGGTATAGGATACCGGATGCGCGAATTGTAAGTTTTCAGCGCCTCTGCCCGGCCCATGGACAGCGTGGCGACTACTGCATACTGAAAGCCTTCCCTCACTCAGCAACCAGCAACCATATTAATAGCCATGCAGAAACCACGTCTCCTCTGGCAGATATTTCCTGCCAGCCTGCTCATCACCCTTGGCGCCATGCTCGCCGTCACCTGGTACACCTCGACCACCATCCGCTCATTCTACCTTCAGCAAATGCGCTCCGATATCGAAGCCAGGGCCCGACTGCTTGAAGCAAAAATCATCCATCTGGCCGCCGAAGACCAGAAGCAGCTCCAGGAGTTTTGCCAGCGGGCCGGACGGCGGGCTGCCACCCGGATAACCGTAGTGGCGGCCGACGGAACCGTCCTTGCAGATTCCAACGAAAATCCCATCCAGATGGATAATCATTCCAACCGACCAGAACTGCGTGCAGCCCTGGCCGGCCGGACCGGTTCATCACTGCGCTTTTCAAAAACCCTGGGCCAGACCATGCTCTATGTCGCAATTCCGATAAAGTTCCAGGATACACCTCCCGGAGCCCTGCGACTCTCGGTGCCGGCCACCTCGCTCAACAGTATCCTCTCTTCCATCCATACCAGGATTTTCCTGGGGAGCCTGCTGGTAGTGGTGCTGGCCGGACTCCTGTCCCTCTATATCGCCCGGAGGATCAGCCGGCCGCTGGAGGAGATGAAACGCGGTGCCCGGAGGCTTGCCCGGGGAGAAACCGGTCAGCCCATCCGTATCAAGGACGCTTCGATGTCTGCTGAAATGGCGGAGCTGGCCCGCTCCCTCAACGAAATGGCCCGGCAGATCAACCAGCGTATCCAGACCATCAGCCGCCAGCACAACGAACTCGAAGCGGTTTTCGGTTCCATGACCGAAGCCGTGGTCGCCATCGACACCGAAGAGCGCATCATTCGCATGAACCGCGCCGCCACCCGGCTCTTCGGCCTGGACCAGAAAGCTGTCAAGGGCAAATCCATCGAAGGACTGATCCGCAACTCCGACCTGCTCGTCCTTATTCGCTCGGTCTTTGAGACCAACGAACCAAGTGAAGAAGAGATCAATTTTTTCGACGGTTCTCACCTTGTCACTCTCCAGGCCCGGGCCGTGGCCCTGCATGATTCCGAGAACGAATCCATCGGCGTCCTGGTGGTCATGACCGATGTCACCCGCCTCAACCGGCTGGAAAACCTCCGACGCGATTTCGTCGCCAACGTCTCCCATGAACTCAAAACTCCGATCACCGCCATCCGCGGTTATGTGGAAACCATCCTCGAAGGAGCGCTGGACAGCCGGGAGGACACCCGCCGCTTTCTGGAGATCGTCAAAAGGCAGACCACCCGGCTCGAAGCCATCATCGATGATCTGCTCACCCTGTCGCGGATCGAGGACCGATCCAGCAAGGACGACATAAAACTTTCCCGGATGCGAATCCGCCCGGTACTGGAGGCGGCCCTGCAGACCTGCGCGGTCAAGGCCAGGGAAAAGGAGGTGGTGGTGGAAATCGACTGCAACGAGTCCCTGGAGGCGCGCATCAACCAGCCGCTTCTTGAACAGGCGGTGATCAACCTGCTCTCCAATGCCATCACCTATTCGCCCGCCGGATCCACGGTCTGGGTCCGGGCCAGGAAATCACAGGATAACGAAGGGGTGGAGATATCGGTGGCTGACCAGGGAATCGGTATTGCCCGGGAACACCAGGAACGCCTCTTCGAACGGTTCTACCGTTGCGACAAGGCCCGCAGCCGGGAGCAGGGCGGCACCGGCCTGGGCCTGGCTATTGTCAAGCACATTGCCCAGTCCCATGGCGGCATGGTCACGGTGAGCAGCTCTCCGGGCCGTGGTTCCGTGTTCACCCTGAAACTGAGAAGATAACCCTGCCCCCTTTCCTCCTCTCCCGCTTGTTATGCCCATATCCGGCGAACTCTGGTTGAAAAGTGCGGTTGCAGCCTGTATGATGTCGTGTTGCTCATCTTCAGGCAGTTGACAAACAACCAGACACCATCATGCCCCATCAGCTCTTCTTCCTCCTTGCCAAACGCTCCATTGCCAGGGACCTGATCCTCTGGCTCAGCGGTATTGTCCTTGTTATCATTCTCCTGTTGGGAATTTCCTATAAATTTTATTTCAACCGTCAGTTCCAGCAGGAAATTGCCCTGCGCAGCAACCAGATCATCGAGGATGTGGCCAACGCTCTCTATTTTCCCCTGCTCCATCTCGACGACCAGTCCATCCGTAACATTGCCCAATTCTACCTGGACAGCAACGACTATGTTGATGGTATCCAGGTCGTGACCGATTTCGGCGACATCATTGTCGATGAGGTTCCGGCCAATCCCGATGAACTCCTCATCAGGACGAAAACCCTGTATCGGAACCAGAAAAATATTGGATCTGTCACCATATACGTCAGTGGCGATACCCTGCTGACCAGGGTGAAAGATGTTATCCGCTCGGTTTTCCTGGCTTCGATCCTGATCATTGCGGTCATGGCGATATGTATCCGCCTGATCCTTCATTATCTTCTCAACCGGCCCCTGGAAGCCCTCATTGCCAGAATCCGCCGGATCGCCAGCGGTGACTACGCCACCCCGCTCGAGCCGGTACCGCATCGGGATCTCAACGCGATCATCGAGGCGGTTAACACCATGGCCAGGGAGATCGAGAACAAGAACCGGCTTCTTGCCGAATCGGAGAAAAAGTACCGCTCCATATTCAACAGCGCCACTGAAGGCATTTTCCAGACCACGGTTGACGGACGGCTGATTACCGTCAACCCTGCGGTGGCACATATCTTCGGTTACCAAACAGTGGAGGAACTTATCAGCCAGGTGACCGATCTTGCCAACCAGCTCTACCTGAATCCAGCCGACCGCAACCAGCTCATTGAGCAGCTGGAGGCTGAAGGCATGGTCTCCAAGTTCGTTGCTCCCATGCGCAGAAAAGATGGTTCCACAGTCTGGATCTCGCTCACTGCCAGGGCCATCAACGATGAAAAGGGTAACTTCATCATGCTGGAAGGCACTCTTTCCGACATCACCAAACAGCGACAGATGGAAGCCGAGCTCCTGCATGCCCAGAAGATGGAGGCCATCGGCACCCTTGCCGGAGGTATTGCCCATGACTTCAACAACATACTTGTAGCCATCTTTGGCTTTACCGAGCTCGCCCAGATGCATGCCGCTGACAATCCCAAGCTGATGCAGCATCTGACCGAGGTCATGAACGCGGCCGGCCGGGCCCGGGAACTGGTCCAGCAGATTCTCGCCTTCAGCCGCAAGGATGAAGCCTCGAAACAAGCCGTCTTTCAGCCGGCCAAAGAACTTCGCAAAGCGCTTTCCCTGCTTCGTCCCACCATTCCAACCACTGTCGATATCCGGGAAACCATTCTCTCCAGGTCCTGTATCAGGGCCGATCCCTCCCGGTTCCACCAGATTGTCATGAATCTCGGCACCAACGGTTTCCATGCCCTGGAAGACGGCTGCGGCATCCTGGAATTCACCCTGATGGACGAAGAGCTTCTTCCCGGCCAGGTCGTTTCCAGTGACCTGGAACCTGGCAAATACGTGGTTCTGGAGGTGAGGGACAACGGTTCAGGTATGGATGAAGCCACCACAGCCAAAATATTCGAACCCTACTTCACCACCAAGGACATGGACAAGGGCACAGGGCTGGGCCTGGCCATTGTCCATGGGGCGGTGAAAAGCTGGAAGGGCACGATCCTGGTGGACAGCTCGCCGGGAAAAGGGACCACCTTCCGTATCTACCTGCCGACAGTACCAGAGACTGAGGAGACAACATCTGATGCAGATGAAACCGGACCCGGGACAAAAAGCCGCGCAGCCCGCATCCTGCTGGTGGACGACGAGGAAACCATCTGTAAACTGATGTCCATATATCTTGGCGAGCAGGGACACCAGGTGACATCCTTCACCGACCCGGTGAAGGCCATGTCCATATTTGAACGGGATCCGGAGGCATGGGAGCTGCTGATTCTCGACGTCACCATGCCGCACATGCCGGGTGACCGCTTCGCCGGCCTGGCCCTGAAACTGCGGCCGGATCTGCCCATCATCCTCTGCACCGGGTACTCCAGCCGGGTGGACGCCACCAAAGCCAGTCAGCTGGGAGTGACCGCCTTTATCAGCAAACCCGTGCGGATGAGCCTTCTGGCCCGAACCGTAGCCGATACCCTGCGAAACAGCAGGTAAAAACCAGTTTGTGGATATACATAGTGCCACACAGTCAACCGACGAACGACCGGAATGCTCAACCCAAGTCCTGGTTGTTCACCGGTGTCAGTTGCGTTTAAACAGGGGAAAGAATGAAGCACAGATTTTTTTTCTTTATTGCCATGATAACAGGGCCCTGGTTTCTCACCGGGTGCGGAGAAGATCCACCATTTGAATACCGGTACCTGGCCAGAGACGTGGTTGTCGTTGACTATCAGGGCACGCAGTACCGGCTCACCCCGGAAAGAGAACAGGATGACCTGCCGTTCACATACGAATTCGAACCGGACGGCGACCTGAACCTGGAACTTGATGGCCGTGAATACGAAATCGAAAGCCCCTATGATGTCGATCTCCTCAAGAAAAAGAAAAGAAAAACCAGCAGCAGGAAAAAATCGCTGTCCAGCAGCAGAAAAAGGAGAACATCCAGGTGAAAAGGTTTCTGCAATTTTTACAGCGGGAAAACCTGCCCCAGCTTCTGGGGGTGATTCTGGTTATTGTGCTGGTCAGTGCCGTCGCGATCTCATGGTTTGAACCGGATGTCGACTTTCCGGCAGGCATATGGTGGAGCATCGTCACTCTCACCACCGTGGGTTACGGCGATATTTCTCCAACCACCGCGGGGGGACGAGCCGTCGCCATCCTTATCATGTTTTTCGGAATCGGCCTGCTCGGCACTCTCAGCGCAAGCCTGGCCGCAATCATCATTGACAAGCGAATGCGGGAGAACAGAGGAATGAGTAACTCCACCTTTACCGACCACATCATTCTCTGTGAATGGAACAATCGGGCCAGATCCATTCTGACAGAGCTGCGGGCAGACCCCCACACTGCCGAGTCACCGATTGTCCTTATTGCAGACGAAGACGAGAAACCAGTCGACGATCCACTCCTCTTTTTTATCAGGGGAGTTGTCAACGAGGAGACCCTGGAAAGGGCCAATCTCAACCGGGCCAAAACCGTGGTTGTTCTCGGAGACGATCGGCTGGAAGCCACCTCCCGGGATGCCAAGGTTGTGCTTACCACCCTGACAATAGAGACCATAAACAAAGATGCATATACGGTGATAGAGCTGACCGACCCCAAAAACGTCCAGCACGGCCGCAGGGCCCATGCCGACGAAATCATTGTCGGTCATGAGCTGAGCAGCCATCTCATCGCCTCGGCGGCGATTGACCACGGTATCAGCAACGTGGTGTCCGAGCTGTTGAGTGCCCAGTACGGTAACGAGCTGTGCAGCATCGGCCTGCCGGCCGGAATGGAAGATAAGCCTTTTCTTGAAATCTTTGTCAGGATGAAAAAAGAATATGGGAGTATCGTTCTTGGTATCAAGCGCGGAGAAAACGACGAACTGATCTCCAATCCACCCGCCGACCTGACTGTCCGTGCCGGAGACCGCCTTATCGTCATAGCGGACAGTCGCACAACACAACCATGAAGGCCGCAGACCAGGTATTCATGCCAGGTGGCAGGCCACCTGGCATGAACCTTTGCTTCGCAGCTCCGGAGACTGGTTCCGACATATTTCAACCGTTTCCGGACAACGAGGATGAAAGGCGCAACCTGATGGCGGATCCATGGGTGAAGGGAGTTCGCCCCGGAGCATGATTCTTTTCTTTTTATGAAAGGGATCGGCCACCGGCGTCGCTGAAAGGAGAGCCCTTGTATATGGATGAAGAGGCTGACTGAAGAGAGCGTCGCTTGAGCCAAGCTCCACAGGACGGCCCAGGTACATGACCATTACTTCGTCAGCGATATGCCGGACCACGGCCAGATCGTGACTGATGAAGAGATAGGCCAGGCGGTATCGCTCCTGCAGGTCCACCAGCAGGTTGAGAATCTGGGCCTGGATGGAAACGTCCAGGGCCGAAACAGGCTCATCAAGAACCAGAATCTCCGGCTGGAGCATGAGAGCCCGGGCAATGGCGATTCGCTGGCGCTGACCACCGGAGAACATGTGCGGATAACGATCATAATGCTCAGGCCGCAACCCAACCTGTTTGAGCATGTCATAAGCTGCCTGGGTGCGTGCTTCCTTGCCCATATCCGTGTTGACAAGGAGTGGTTCCTCAAGGGCAAGGCCGATTTTCTGCCTGGGATTGAGTGAACCGTAAGGATCCTGAAACACGATCTGCACCTTGCCGTGCAGCTTACGTATCTCCGCCCTGGAACCACTGGCCAGATCGATACCGTGCAGCTCCAGGCTGCCCGAGGTTGGTGGCTCAATCATTGTCACCAGACGGGCCAGGGTCGATTTTCCACAACCAGACTCCCCCACCACCGCCAGGGTACTTGAACGCCTCAGAACGAAACTGGCCCGGGAGAGGGCCTTGAGTACCGCCGGCCGCCGGAATGTACCCCGCCGAATCTCGTAATGACGGGACAGGTTTTCTGCACGCAGCACCACCTCAGACATCACGATCCCTCCCTGACAGCACCTCTTTCCGGGTGGTCCAGAGGCTGCCCGTTTTTCAGGGGATAATGACATAAAGCATATCCCAGCTCTTCCGGGGCCCGGCCCGGAGTTTGCCTGCGGCATACATCGGTGGCGTACCGGCAGCGCGGCGAAAAAAGGCATCCGGTGGGCCTGTCGAACTGGCCCGGAACCACCCCGGGGATAGAGGGCAGTTTTCGGGACGTTGCCCGTTCAGGAAGAGCCGAGAGGAGAGCTGCGGTGTAAGGATGGTGCGGATTGACAAAGAGATTCCGCACATCCTGCTGTTCTACCTGCTGACCGGCATACTGGACCACCACCTGTCTGGCTGTTTCGGCTACAATTCCCATGTCATGGGTTATCAGGACCAGGGCCATGTCGTTCTCTTCCTGCAGGTGCATGAGCAAATCGAGAATCTGGGCCTGGATAGTTACATCCAGAGCCGTGGTCGGTTCGTCGGCAATCAGTAACCTGGGCCGGCAGGCAATAGCCATCGCGATCATGACCCGCTGGCACATACCGCCGGACAGCTGGTGCGGAAAAGCGGCCAGCCTTTTTTCAGGCTCGGGAATACCAACCTGGTCAAGAAGCTCCAGGGCCCGGTTCCGGCGATGCTGCCGATCCAGCCCCAGGTGCACCTTGAGAGCTTCTGTGAGCTGGAACCCCACAGTGAAGCAGGGGTTGAGGCTGGTCATGGGCTCCTGAAATATCATGGTCATCTCGTGACCAATGATCCTCCGCCGCTGACGCCTGGTCAGAGTGAGCAGATCCTGACCGTCAAATACCATTCGCTCGGCCTCCACCCTGGCCGTCCAGGGCAGAAGGCCCATAAGGGCCAGCATGGCCACGGATTTACCCGAACCCGACTCGCCGACAATGGACACCACCTCACCGGGGTCTACGCCAAGCGAAATGCGATCCACGGCGGTGAACAGGCCACCGCCGGTACGGAAAGTCACCGTGAGGTTTTCTATTTCGAGCAGGGCCACAGATCAAGACCTTTTCAGCTTTGGATCAAGGGCATCACGCAGTCCATCCCCCATCAGGTTGATAGCCAGAACCGTGGTCAGGATGGCCAGCCCGGGCAAGGTAACCACCCACCATGCCCGGAGAATAAACTCCCGTGCCTCGGCCAGCATGGTACCCCATTCCGGGGTCGGTGGCTGAGCCCCCATGCCGAGAAACCCGAGAGCCGCGGCATCAAGAATAGCCGTGGAAAAACTGAGCGCTGCCTGAACAATAAGAGGGGCCATGCAGTTGGGTAAGATGGTGAGGAACATCAGGCGAGAAGTCCGGACCCCGATGACCCTGGCAGCGATGACATAATCCTTCGACATCTCCCCCATCACCGCAGCCCTGGTAAGACGAACATAATGTGGCTGCTGGACAACGGCAATAGCAATCATGGCATTGATCAGGCTCGGACCGAGCAGAGCCACCAGGACCAGGGCCAGCAGCAGGCTGGGAAAGGCCAGAACCACATCCATGATCCGCATGATGAAAGTGTCCACCCAGCCCCGGAAATAACCGGCCATGAGGCCGAGGAAAACCCCCATAAACAGGGCGACAGACACCACCACACAGCCGATGAACAGTGAAAAACGGGCTCCGTAAATCAGCCTGGAGAGCATGTCCCGTCCCACCGCATCGGTCCCCAGCGGAAAACGGAGCGAACCACCATCCTGCCAGAATGGCGGCAGCAGCAGTGCATCTCTGAACTGCTCGTTTGGCGCATGGGGTGCGATGAGACCGGCAAACACCGCCACAACAACAATGGTGGCAAAAAAAATCAGCCCTGCCACCGCGCCTCTGTTTTCCTTGAAATAGGCCCAGAATTCTCCCATCAGAGCCATACGGCCGTCGGGATGGTTGGCATGGTTGGCACTGGATTCGGTCATGTTGCGGTCCATGTCAATCCGAATACCTGATTTGCGGGTTGATGAGACCGTAAAGCACATCAACGACAAGGTTGACCAGCATCACCACCGCGGCTATCAGAAGCAATCCCCCCTGAACGGATGGGTAATCCCGGCGAAAAATGGAATCCACCATCCACTTGCCGATACCAGGCCAGGAAAATATTGTCTCTGTGAGAATGGCTCCGGCAAAGAGGACGCCAACCTGAAGACCGATCACGGTGACCACCGGGATCATCGCGTTGCGCAGAGCATGGAGTCCGATCACCCGGCCCGGTCCCAGGCCTTTGGCCCTGGCCGTGCGGACATAATCCTCTCCCAGCACCTCAAGCATGGCGGAACGGGTCTGGCGGGCAATGACAGCCAGGGGAATGGTGCCGAGAACGACTGAAGGCAGGATGAGGTGAGAGACCGCCGAGGCGAAAGCTCCCTTTTGACCGGACAGCAGGCTGTCTATGAGCATGAATCCCGTTTTAGGCTCAAAATAGTACAGCAGGGAAATCCGACCTGAGACAGGCGTCCAGCCAAGAATACCGGAAAAGAGAATGATCAGCAGCAAACCCCACCAGAATATGGGCATGGAGTATCCAGTGAGCGCACCAGTCATCACGGTGTGATCAAACCAGGAGCCACGCTTGACAGCAGCTATTATCCCGGAGGGCAACCCAATGAAGACCGCGATGAAAATGGCACAGAGCGAGAGCTCCACTGTGGCCGGAAACAGAGTGAGAAACTCCTCGAGAACAGGTTTCCTGGTAATGATCGAAGTGCCGAAGTCACCATGGAGCAGACCCTGGACATAAAGGGCGTACTGCTGCCAGGCTGGCCGGTCAAAACCATACTGGTGCATCAGTTCGGCATGGCGCTCGTCGCTCATTCCCCGCTCGCCGGCCATGAGCATGACAGGATCTCCCGGGAGCATGCGAATGAAAATGAAGGCAACCAGGGTGACCCCGAAAAACGTCGGGATCAGCACCCCTATTTTACGAAGCAGAAAACCAATCATAAAGGCAAAAAGTCAAGAAGAAGGGCCCAGGCAAAAAAAGAAAACCAGCCGGACAGACTGTTGGCCCGGCTGGTTGGGTTCATATTCAACTTACTCCTTCAGGTCAACCCCATAAAATATATGACCGCCAAAAGGATCGATCCGGTAGTCGACCACTTCCTTGCGTACCGGCTCAAAAACGATGGAGTGGGCGATGGTGGCCCATGGCGCCTGCTCCTTGAAGATGACCTGGGCCTTCTTGTAGAGTCGGGTCCGCTCCTCTATGTCCGAAATCCGCTTGGCCTTCTGAATCAGCTCTTCAAAGGGCTCGTAACACCAGTTGGCGCGGTTGGCACCACCGACACCGTCACAGCCCAGCAGTACGGCGAGAAAGTTGTCCGGATCCCCGTTGTCCCCGGTCCAGCCGAGCAGGACAGCACCATCACGCTTTTTATCCTTGGAGCGTTTGAGATACTCTCCCCACTCGTAAGAGACGATCTCGGCCTCGACCCCGATTTTGGCCCAGTCGGCCTGGATCAACTCGGCCATGCGCCGGGCATTGGGGTTGTAGGGCCGTTGGACGGGCATGGCCCAGACTTTGGTCTTGAGATTTTTCACCCCGGCTTCTTCCAGCATCTTTCTCGCCGCAGCAGGATCATAGGGATCGTCCCGGACCTCATCGTTATAGGACCAGATGGTGGGCGGAATCGGATTTTTGGCGATCTTGCCGGCACCCTGAAACACGGCATCGAGGATGGCCTGCTTATTAATGGCCATGTTCAGAGCTTTACGAACCCTGGGATTGTCAAAGGGCGGCATCAGGGTGTTATAGGCCAGGTACCCCACGTTGAGCCCCTCCTTCTGGAGGAGATTGATGTCCCGATCTTCCTTCATGGCCTTGAGATCAGCCGGATTAGGATAGGGCATAACATGGCATTCGCCCGCTTTCAGCTTCTGGTATCGGACCGAGTTGTCCGGAGTGATGGCATAGACCAGGTTGTCGATTGCGGCCTTGCCCTCCCAGTAGTCCGGATGGGCCCGGTAGCGGATAACAGCGTCCTTCTGGTAGGCAACGAGCTGAAAAGGACCGGTTCCAACCGGTTCCTGATCCACCTTTTCCGGTGTGCCGGCGGCCATCATTTTATCAGCATACTCTTTGGAATGTATGGAGGCAAAATCCATGGCCAGGTTGGCGATCATTGGCGCCTCGGGCCTGGTAAGGATGAACTTGACCGTATAATCATCGACCCTGACAATGTCTCTGAGCAATTCAGGCATGGACATGGCCTGAAAGTACTCGTAGGATCCGTTGGAAACCTTGTGGTATGGATGATTCTTGTCCAGCTGCCGCATAAAACTGAAGATGACATCGTCGGCGTTGAAGTCCCTGGTCGGGGTGAAATTCCTGGTGGTCTGGAACTTGACCCCTTTACGCAGGTGAAAGGTATAGACAAGGCCATCGTCGGACACCTCCCACCTTTCGGCCAGAGCCGGGCGGATAACAGTTGAGCCACGCTCGAACTGCACCAGCCGGTTGAAAATCGGCCGTGACGAAGCATCAAAGGTTGTTCCCGAGGTGTAGAAAGCCGGGTTGAACCCCTCCGGGCTTCCCTCTGAACAGTAGACAAGGGTCTTGGCGCTGACATTCCATGCTCCAAAGGCTAGCAGCGACGCACCGCAGAGCGCGGCAAGCAGTTGTACGGATTTCTTCATGATCTTGCTCTCCTTCTGGTTTGTGTTTCTGTCCCGGCTCTCATACCGAAACCTTTTCGCCAGCCGAAAAAATTTTCAGATTTCCTCCCTGGTCCGACAAAATGTACCCACACCATTCTTATTAATTATTGCCTGTCAAGTCAAGAAATTACAAATGACATTCTTCTCCAGCCAAGACGGTGCCACAGAGAGACACCGGGGACTCTGGCTACAGACCTTGGATTCATATGAAATCATCAATGGTTATGTATGAAATGTTTTGACAGGCAGAAACCCGGCCCGTTCGCTGGTGACCGGAGAACACCTGTCCAGATATGAGACAGTGGCACCCTCCGGTTCGGTCAGCCACTGTCTCATATCTGGACGCTCCAAGGAGACAGAAAAATGTCCACATGATTACAGATATAATAATTAATTATAATTTCAAATAGTTACCCAAGGACTTTACCCCCACCTGCAAACTGGCATGCCCCATGCTATTAACTAGGCAACAACCCTTGAAACAATCACATTATCCAGAGGAGAACAACCCATGATGCACACAGGATTTTTCAGCAGCGGGTCTATCAACAGCAACTGGCTGTGCGGACCAGGAGCCTTCTTTCCGGGTCCTCTGGGCTGGATCATCACCCTGCTGTTCTGGGGGTTGATCATCTACCTGGCCATTCGAATTTTCCAGGCACTGATCCGTGGCAGCGGCAGAAATACCGAGCCAAGCCTCGAAATTCTGGCGAGCCGATACGCCAGGGGTGAAATCGACGAAGAACAGTACCGCCGGATGAAGGCTGAGCTTGGCTGATAATTACAACCGCATCACCTGTAAAACTCGCAGTTCTTGTTCCACCTCCGACCTGGCACTGGATCGGTCGGTCGCAACAGGAGTCCAACCCGGTTACTGACAGTCAGAAACCGTTAACCGGACGGCAGACACGGGGTCAGTCGTCCTCAAAATCGAATCCACAGGAACAACACAATCAAGCAAAGGAGAACAACACCATGAAACTGAACAAAACCGCAAAAAACTCTCTTCTCACCGGTATCCTCGCCCTTGGCCTTGCCACCACCGCCCTGGCCATGCCCGGAGAACACTACGGAACCACCGGTGCTTCAGGCCAGGCACGCCAGGCAATGATGGGCCCGGGAATGATGGGCGGCATGATGGGCCCGGGAATGATGGGGGGTCACGCGTATGGAGGTGGCTGGGGCTGCAATCCGATGATGACCGGTCCCGGGACTCGTGGAGCCCTGAGTGATCAACAGCAGAAATTTCTTGATCAGACTGTGGATCTGCGCAAGCAGATGATGGAAAAACGGTTCGAGTACATGGAGGCTGCGCGCAATCCCAAGACAACCCCCCAGGACCTGGCCGCCATCGAAAAGGATATGCTGGATCTCCGGACAAAAATGATGGAAAGGATGAATAACATCCAGTAACACTCCTGGCCGGGGAGGTTCACCCTCCCCGGCTTCTCTTTGTCCTGTTTTACCCAATCAACGACCGGAAACAGCGGTGCATCTGGATATGTCTTTCTTACCAGGGGGCTGATCAGGATCTTTTTGAAAACAGTGCGGTCCTGTTTCTGCCAAGGGATTTGGCCTGGTAAAGAGCCGTGTCCGCCCTTGAGACAAGCTCGTTTTCATTTTCGGCATGGCCGGGATAAATGGCTATACCGATACTGATTGTTATATAAACCGGTTTATCCAGCCCGGATGGAGTCATAGGTGTTTTTTCCACCGCAAGCCGGATTCTTTCCGCCAGCTGCAGCGCATTGTTCTCGTTCATATTGGGTGCAAGAATGACAAACTCCTCGCCGCCGAAACGGGCCAGACAGTCTTCTTCACGTATATGGCGCGAAAGAATGGTGGCGCATCCTATCAAAACCTCGTCTCCAACCAGGTGTCCGTAGGTGTCGTTGATACGCTTGAAATGATCAATATCGATGATCAATAATGCCAGTGGCCACCCATGACGTCGACTGCGGGCCAACTCTTCGTGCAGCCGGATATTGAGCTGCATCCGGTTGTAGATCCCTGTCAGGGGGTCATTATAGACCAGTGATTCCAGCCGCTTGGCCATCTCGTACATAGTGCGGGCAAGCATACTGAATTCATCATCCACTTTTTGCGAGGGCGGATCGATATCAAACCGGCCCGAAGCGATTTTGAGCGCTGTCTGCTTCAGCTCCAGCAAAGGCGCCGTAATCATGCCGGCGATAAACACCGCCATGAGCACCGAGCCGCTCAGACCAAGCACCAGGGTCGTCACAATCTTCCGGTGCAGATCAGCCACAGCCTCCTGAACTTCTTTGTGGGAATAGCCAAGGACCACATACCCAAGTAGCTCGTTGTCAAGCATGATGGGCCAGGAGATCTCTGCAACCACAGCGCCATCCACGGTGATATACCGCAGAAAACCTCTGTCCTGCTGCGGATTCGGCAGGGAAAATTCTCGCCCCACATCCGCCAGATTATCTGAAACGACAACTCTTTGTTCCAGATCAAGCACCTTGACAAAGACAACATTTTTTTCCTGACGGGCCAACCTGACCTGCTCGTACACAGTGGCCAGATCGCGACTGAGAAAGGCCCTGGAGGAAAGATAGGCGATATGGCGGGCCAGGGCTGTGGCGACGTCATGGTGTTTTTCCGCCAGGGCCTGCTCGGATTGTCTGGTGATGAAAAAACCGGTGGCCAGTTGACTGACGATAACAAGCAAAGTGACGATGACAGTCAATTTGGCACGGTAACTTTTCATCATAACTGAAAATTTTTATACAAAAGACGAAGCTTTTTCTCATCGCAGACGACAAATCCGGCTGCCTCTATTTCATCAAGCAGTTTTCTGTCCTCTTCCGAGGACAAGCTCAACGAAAGAAAAACCCTGTTGACCTCGGTAATCAGCGACTCAGGCACACGATCCAGGGCGGCGAAGATCCAGGTCGGTACCGGACGGGTACGGGCCACAACCCTCAGGCTTCCGGGCGGAATCGGCCAGTCCGGATTCTTCCCCTCGAGTATGTCGCGGCTGTCGCTACAGATAAAAGTGGCATCATAGGTTCCGAGATAGACATTGAAGGCATTCTTCTGACAGCTGGAGCCAAAGGCATATCCAGCCAGGTCTTTTTCCACGTCAATGCCATGCTCACGAAGAAGCAGCATCCCGGCAAGGGTCTTGACCGTGGACTTCTCGGCTCCAAAGAGCAGCGTTTTGCCGCGTAAATCCTCAACTTTGTCGATCCCGCTGTCACTGCGGGTCACGAGCAATCCGTGATGCTGTTGACGACCGTCAGGAGTCAGAATGCTAAGGCCTGGTTCGTGGCTGAAATGAGGTCGCAGATCAAGATATACACGGAAGGGAAGGTAGGCGAAATCGGCCCCGCCCTTTTCAATTATCCGGCTGAAAGACCGGTAGTCACCGGGTACCATGAGAATGACCCGGCGCTGGATATTTTTTTCCAGATAATGGACCAGAGGATGGAATTTCTTGTAGACCCGCACCGGATCCATGCAGGGCAGGATCACCACCCGCACCGGTGGTTCATTTTTATAACGCTCAACAATATGAGCGCCTGACGGGGTAACGAGGAAAAAGAAAAAGAGGATAAAAACAAAAGCCAGGGAGGTGTATGTTTTTTCAAGCATAAAGCGCCCACCTTGGCTCGAAATCCGTCCCGCCCGCCGCCAGAACCACGCAGAACAGAACAAAGAGTGGAACCTGTCACGTTTTCCGGAACCCAGGGATTAAAAAGTATGGATTCCAACAACCAAAATCCATCTATCCTTAATTATATTGTATGTTTTTCAGGCTCGGCAGGCAAACAAAAAAACAGCCGCAAGACCCGGCCCTGCGACATCACGGCAGGCCTGCCATATTTCGCACCCAGCAACCTGTCTGCGCCCCATGAAGCGGACTGTGGAATATGCCCATGCGCCGGACAAGAAAACACCCGCCTATCCGGCACTATCGGGCAGCTTGTCCCGCACCGTGGGGAACAGACTCATGTCGGTATGGGGCAGGAAGAGAGCGGCCATGTAATGGGTCATGAACTCGGAATTTTCCGACAGCTCCATGTTGGTCATGAGCTGGCGGACCTGAATCCGCTCCCGGAACCTTTTGACATCGGTGAGTGAAATCTGGCAGCCAAGCATGGAGGCATTGCCAAGGTAAAAAAACTTGTCCCGGTTCACATCGGGCAAAAGACCTATACATATGGCCCGTTCCAGGTCGATATAGGCCCCGAAATTCCCGGCCAGGATCACGCGGTCCAGGTCGGCAAAGGTAAGCCCCACCGACTCCAGCAGAGTTTGGTAGCCGGCGTACATGGCCCCCTTGGCTCGGAGCAGATTGTCGATATCCACCTCGGTGATAACGATATCCTCGCCAATCAGGGAATCCTGAGACCAGGCCAGAACGTACTCCCAGCCATTCTGGCCTTCGCGGATCCGCGGATGGTCAATCTCCTTGTTGAACTTGCCCTGCTGATCGATCACCCCGGACTCCAGCAGCTCGGAAACAATGGAAATCAGCCCGGATCCGCAGATACCTGCCGGCTTGATCCGGCCGATGGTGACGATCATCGGATCATAGGTTTCATGGTGGATGTGAAAATTTTCAATGGCCCCGGCCGAGGCCCGCATCCCGTACTGGATGCCGCCCCCCTCGAAGGCCGGCCCGGCCGAACAGGCGGCGCAGACCATCCACTCCGAGTTGCCGACCACGATCTCACCATTGGTACCGATGTCGATGAACAGACTGACCTTGTCCGACTTGGCCATCTGGCAGGCGTGGACACCCGAGACAATATCGCCGCCCACGTAGGAGGCGATGCAGGGGTAGAGAAAGAGGCGCACCGACGGATGGGCCTGGATACCCAGCCCGGCGGCCTTGGTCAGGGGAAAGATGGATACCGCCGGCACGTAGGGTGCTTCGCGGATGTACTTTGGATCCAGCCCGAGCAGCAAGTGCGACATGATCGTGTTGCCGGCCGCCATGATATAACTGATGTCGGCCGGCGAAATGATCATCTTGCGGCAGATGTCATCGATGATGGTGTTGATGGTGGAAACCACCTTTTCCTGCAGGGCCCGCAGGCCTCCGGGCCGGGCCGCGTAAATGATGCGGGAGATGACATCCTCGCCGTAGCTTATCTGGGCGTTATAACCCGAGGCCTCGGCAATGATCTTACCGCTGTTGAGGTCGATGAGCACCCCGGAACAGGTGGTGGTGCCGATATCCACCGCCAGGCCGTAGAGACGGTCGGTGGTGTTACCCGGCTCGATATCGATGATTCGGTCCGGCTCCCCTTCCCACTTGCCGTGCAGAAGGAGCACCGTCACCTTCCAGTCCGACTCCCGCAGGACAAAGGGCAGCTCCTTGATCAGTTCGGGATGATCGTATGAGGGCTCCGGAGTGTCGGGCAGGGCCTGGCGAATGCCGCGCATGACCCGCTGCATGTCGGAGATGTTGTCGTCCAGAGTCGGGGGGTCGAGCTCCAGGTAAAGCTTGGCCACCGGCGGATCCACATCCCACTTGCCGATCAGGGTGTCCAGGGACCGGGCCGAGATGGTCCGGGTTGTCTTGGGCTTTCGCTTGAGGGCCCGGCCGCCGGCAGTGGTTATCTCCGGAATCCGTACCACCAGATCACCTGTCACGGTGGCCTGGCAGGCCAGCCGGTATCCCTGATCCCACTCCTCTTTTTTCAGGGTCGCCCTGTCAGCCCGGACCTTGCCCTCTTCGACGATGACCTTGCATTTTCCGCAGACGCCGTCTCCGCCGCAGAAAGCATGCACGTAGACACCGGCATTGGCGGCCGCGGCCAGCAGATTCTCTCCCTGGTCCACTGTCACGGTGATATTATCTGGCTGAAAGGTGATGGTGTGTTTCATTACTGGACTCCAATGGATTCATCTGGGGCTGTATTTGCCCTGAGATACTGGAAACAGGCCCTGGAAATACCCTGTCAGGTCTCTGTCACAGGTGATCAGAGAGATCGGGGCCGGGGCAAAGGATAAAAATGATAATTTATAGCATGGACAGAATGTACTTTCAACGGGATAAAGAAAGGCAGGGCTACCGGTACCTGTGGCCAGGACACAGCCTTGTTCATGCAACAGGGTTCGACGTTGCCTTGTTCCCTGCCGGCGTGGTATGTCTGAAGAGTGGAGAATAACCTTTCATCCCGGCTCGCGGAACAGAGGATGAACCTTATCAGTTCGTGCCCGCCACCGGGATGAATCAGTATATGAAACAAAACAGGTAGATGGAAAGAAACGAAACAGGCAAGGTGAACAAATGGCTCAAGGTGAGCCTTGTAACTCCACCGGCTCTGGTGGAAGCGGTCAGTGATTTCATGGCGGTGCTTTCCGGAGCCGGGGTGGAAATCAGCGCGGATTCCGAATCCCGGCGGATAACCGGTTTTTTTCCCCTGCAGGACGATACACGAGCGGAGCGGGAGGCTGTTGTCGGCCGGACCAGCGAAGCCCTGGCCGAACTGTTCTCTCTCTATGACCGGGAACTACCCCCTATCCAGGTGGAAATCATGGACAACGAGGACTGGTCCACCAGCTGGAAACGGTTCTACACTCCATTTTCCATCATCCCCGGCCTGGTAATCAGGCCAAGCTGGGAAGAATACTACCCTTCCAAAGGTGAAAAGGTGATCGAGCTTGATCCCGGTCAGGCCTTTGGCACCGGCCAGCATTCATCCACCCGGATGGCCCTGGCCCTGACCCGGGAGTGCTGCCAGATATTCCCTCCCGGACGAGCCCTGGACGTCGGCACCGGCACCGGAATCCTGGCCATGGCTGCGGCCCTGTTCGGCGCATCCGAGGTAACCGCTATCGACAACGACCCTCAGGCAGTCCAGGTAGCCAGAGAAAACGTCGTCCTCAACCGGCTTCAGGGACGCATTTCGATTGACGGGACACCCCTGGAGGACATCCAGGGGTCTTTTGACCTGATCCTGGCCAATATCGTCCACAACGTCCTGGTGGCCATGGCACCCACCCTCCGCAGCCTGCTCTCCCCCTCCGGCCACCTTGTTCTCTCCGGTATCCTGGCCGGCAGACAGGAAGAAAATATCATCCATGTTTACGAGGCCCTGGGCCTGACCCACATCCAGACCCTGCATGACGACGAGTGGGCCGCCTGCGCCTTCTGCCTGGAGGCTTAACAGGAATGCACCGACCCCTTATACTGCTGCTGATTGCTGCACTTTTGGTTTCCTGCCAACCTCCACCCCAGACCGGGCTACGCCTCGCCCCTGAATCCGGACCGAAGCAGGCCCCCGAACCCTGGTCCCGGGTGGAACAGCAAATCTTCACCCTGGTCAACCTCCAAAGGGCCATGCACAACCTGCCTCTCCTGAAGCCTGATCCCAGACTGCACCGGGCCGCGCGGCTCCACGGGCGGGAAATGACCCGCCACCTGACCCTCACCCACCGCAGCCGGGATGGACGGGATTTCGACAAGCGGGTCGCAGGACAGGGATACCACTGGACCAGGGTGGGGGAAAACGTGGCCATGGAAAAGACCGCGGATTCCCAGGCCATCCTCCCTTTCCGGGTCATGTTTGGCACCGATAACCTGAATTTGATCCAGACCTACTGCCGCAAACACGGTTTGCCGCTGCCCCGCCAATGGCAGGACGTGGGCCGGGGCTGGAGCGACGATGACTGGGATCGCTGGAAACAGGAGCATGGAGGCAACGGCGGCTGGATGGGGAGCCCGGGCCACCGGCGAAACATCCTCCTGCCCGATTTCACCGATACCGGCATCGGCCACATCTCCGTGAGCGCCAGGGACGAAGCTGTGTACCATTACTTCACCCAGGACTTCGCCACCGGAGACTCCCAGCCCTGACAGCAGGCAGCTCGCTTCGCCGCCGATCTGTTCGCTATCCACTGGAGCAGAGAAGGTTTCTTGCTTTTTTTCGCCTGCTTTGCTATCACACAAAGCCACTGATTTGATTTTTTCTTCCACTGTACACCGGCCAGCAACCTGTCGGAGACCCAAGCCGTTGTGAACACTCTCCAGGATCTTCTCCAATTCATTTTTTCCGGACTGACCAGCGGTGCAATCTATTCGCTCATCGCCCTGGGATTCTGTGTGGTGCACAACACCATGGGCATTGTCAACTTCGTCCAGGTGGATTTTGTCACCCTGGGCGGCATGTTTCTCTTCACCGGCCTTTTTACCCTGGGCCTGCCCATGCCCGCGGCAGTACTCTTTTCCACCGCCAGTGTCGCAGCAGTTGCAATGCTGGTGGAACGGATCGGTATCCGGCCATCACGGTCGGATCACCACCTGGTCCTGATCTTCCTCACCATCGGTATATCCATTATCCTGCGCGGGATCATCAAACTCGTCTGGGGAAAAAACCGGATGGCGGTCCCCCCCCTGTCCGGCGAGACCCCTCTGCATTTCTTCGGGGCCACCATCATGCCCCAGGCCCTGTGGATCCTGGCCCTGACCACCGTGGCCATCGGTTTGCTGATCCTTCTCTTCCGCCGGACCCGGATCGGCCTGGCCATGCGCGGAGTAGCCGCCAACGAGCGGGCCGCCGCCGCGGTGGGTCTGCATATTGGCCAGGTCAAAATGTTCAGCTTTGCTCTGGCCGGAGCCCTGGGCGGCCTGGCCGGGGTCCTGGTGACCCCGATCACCACCCTCAACTACGACGTCGGGGTCCTGCTGGGTCTCAAGGGTTTTGCCGGGGCAATCCTTGGCGGATTCGGTTCCTTTCCCGGTGCCATTGTCGGTGGACTGGGCCTGGGACTCCTGGAATCCCTCACCGCCGGTTACCTCAGCAGTGCCTACAAGGACGTGGTCGCCTTTGTCGTACTCCTGCTGGTGCTCTTTATCCGGCCCCAGGGCCTGTTGAAATAATCGCCATGAAATGGATCCCTGCGGAGACCCAGCCAGGTGGAATTGAGATAGAGCACCTTGTTTTCCGGGGAATAAAGATAAAGGATATCGACTCTGAAACCAGCACACAACATACTAACTTCAGCCTGTGTGAACGCAATGAAACAACAACTCCTCATGGGTAACGAGGCCATCGGCCGGGGACTTGTGGAAGCCGGATGCACCTTTGTCTCGGCCTATCCCGGAACCCCTTCCTCGGAAATTTTAGGTGCGGTGACCACCAGCATGGATGAGGCCGGCAGCCCCATGCATGTGGAATGGTCAGTCAACGAAAAGGTAGCCTTCGAATCGGCCCTGGCCGCCAGCTATACCGGCAAACGAGCCGCCGTGATCATGAAGCAGGTGGGGCTGAATGTGGCCGCCGATCCTTTTACCCGCTCCACCTATCTCGGGGTCAAAGGCGGCTTCGTGGTGGTGGTGGCCGACGATCCCGGCCCGCACAGCTCGCAAACCGAGCAGGACACCCGCCTCTTCTGCCTGTTTGCCAAAGCCCCGGTGCTCGATCCGTCCTCCCCGGCCGAGGCCCGGGACATGGTGAGCGAGGCCCTGGAGCTTTCCGAACGTTACGAGATCCCGGTGGTGCTGCGACCCACCACCCGGATCTGTCACTCGCGCCAGAACATCGACCTGGGACCGGTCCAGAACCTGGAACGCAAGGCGGTCTTTGAAAAAAATCCGGGCCGCTGGGTAGCCACGCCGGCCTTCCTCACCGGGCTCCATGGGGAGCTCAACGACAAGCTTAAGCGAATCAGCGGCGAAGAGAGATTTCAGCCGACGGCCACAGGTCCGGGTCGAGCCAAATGCTGCATTGTCGCCTCGGGCATCGCCCATGCCAATGTCTCGGACCTGCTGGAGGAGATGGGCCTTGGCGATCGAGTGGATCTCTACCAGGTAAGGATGCCCTATCCCCTTCACAACGATTTTGGTCACAACCTGGCCCGGAATCACGAAAAAATTCTTGTCCTCGAAGAGCCAGATGCGGTCATCGAACTGCAGCTCCAGGGGGAAAACAAAAACATTCTCGGCCGTCTCACCGGCCATGTGCCGGGCCAGGGAGAGCTGACCCCGGACGTGCTCCACACCATTTTGCTCGATTTCCTGGACCTGCCGGAGAAAAAGAAAAACGGCGGCCTGCAGCAGAATCCGCCGGCCCGGGGCCGGCGGCCCTCTCTCTGTCCCGGCTGCCCGCACCGGGCCTCGTTCTACGCCATCAAGAAGACCTTTCCCAGGGGCATCTATCCAAGTGATATCGGCTGTTACACCCTGGGCATGAACCTGGGAGCGGTGGACACCTGCCACTGCATGGGGGCCTGCATCAGCCAGGGGGCCGGTTTCTACCATGCCCACGCCCAGGACAGAGATGATTTTCCCACCATCGTGGTCACCATCGGCGACTCCACCTTCTTCCACGCCGGCATCCCGGCCCTGATCAACGCCGTGGTCCAGAAGGCGCGGATCATCGTCACTATCCTCGACAACGCCACCACGGCCATGACCGGCCAGCAGCCCACTCCGCAGCACGGGGTTCTGGCCGACGGCTCGCCGGGTAATCGGGTGATCATCGAGGATATTGTCCGGGCCTGCGGAGTGGGTTTTCTCGAGATCGGCGACCCCTATGACCTGGAAGGATTTTCCGATCTGCTCCGGGAGGCGGACAATTTCATACGCTCCGATGGGGGCGGAGTGGCGGTGGTGATCGCCCGCCATCCATGTCTCATGGACCGCAAAAATCCGGCCAGACAGGAACGAATTCCCATGGAGATCCTCGATGACTGCGTGGGCTGCGGGATCTGCGTCCAGCAGTTTGAATGTCCGGCCATCACCCTGGACGATGAGGAGAAACAGGCACACATCGACCAGATACTCTGCGTGGAATGCGGAGTCTGTGAAACCGTGTGCCCCACCGGCTCCATTGTCAGAAAAGGAGGCGCCAAGTGAAACAGCAGATCATTGTCAGCGGCATGGGCGGCCAGGGGGTGCTGTTCCTCACCCGAATCATCGCCGGAGCCGGCGTGGACATGAGCCTTGAAATCTTTACCTCGGAAACCCACGGCATGGCCCAGCGTGGCGGCTCGGTGATCTCCACCGTCAAGGTGGGCCGGTTCCACAGCCCGCTGATCCGCAGCGGCCAGGGTGATGTGGGTATCTTTCTCCACCCGCAGAACCTGCCGGTCCACGGCCACCTCCTCCGGTTGGACGCCCGGGCCCTGGTCAACACCCCGGAAAAAGGTCCCTGGTACCATCTCGACGCCACGGCCATGGCCACGGAGATGGGCTCACCGGTTCTGGCCAACCTGATCCTGCTCGGCTACGGGGTGGGCAAATCGCTCTTCTTCTGCACCCCGCAGCAGGTGGAACGCGCCATTGAAACCATCTCCCGGGAGCGGTTCGTGGAAAA
This sequence comes from Desulfolithobacter sp., assembly GCF_054025815.1. Taxonomy (NCBI): domain Bacteria; kingdom Pseudomonadati; phylum Thermodesulfobacteriota; class Desulfobulbia; order Desulfobulbales; family Desulfobulbaceae; genus Desulfolithobacter; species Desulfolithobacter sp. Next base: position 36,766 of record NZ_JBPMMS010000010.1, read on the forward strand.
CAACCTCAAGGCCTTTCGCCGGGGGCTGGACGCCAGATGAGCAGCCGGGAGCGGATAACATACTTTCTCCGCCTGCACCGAACCGGACTGCTGGTCTGGGCCCTGACCCTGATCCTTGCCCTGTTTCCCCTGGTCCAGGACAATCCCTATATCCTGGGACTCACCAACATGGTAGCGATCAATGTGATCGTGGTCCTGGGGTTGAACCTGTTCATCGGTTATGCCGGACAGATCTCCCTGGGCCATGCCGCCTTTTTCGGCCTGGGAGCCTATGGGTCGGCGCTGTTAACCGTGTATTTCGGAATCTGGCCCTGGCTGGCCATGATGCTGACCGCCCTGGGCGTTGCTCTGATTACCCTCATCATCGGCCTGCCAGTGCTTCGCCTTTCCGGTCATTACCTGGCCATGGCTACCCTGGGATTCAACATCGTCATCTACACTGTGCTCGTGCAGTGGGACGAGGTCACCGGCGGTCCCTCCGGTTTTGCCGGTATTCCACCGCTGACCCTTTTCGGGCTCGAACTGGATGATGAGGTGCGCTTCCATTATGTGGTCTGGGGGTTTGCCCTGATCCTCTGCACCCTGTGTCTCAATCTGGTCCGCAGCGGGGTCGGCCGGGGGTTGGCCGCCCTGGCCGCGGACGAACGGGCTGCCAGCGTGCTTGGGGTGGATATCAAAAAGAGCAAGATCAAGGTGTTCATACTCTCGGCGGTTTTTGCCTCACTTGCGGGAAGCCTGTACGCCCACTGCTTTTCCTTTGTCAATCCGGACACTTTTGGTATCTTCGCCTCGGTGGATTTTGTCATCATGGTAGTGGTTGGCGGCATGGGTTCCATCTGGGGAAGCCTGCTCGGAGCCGGACTGCTGACCATTCTCCCGGAATTTCTCGATATCTTCGAGACCTGTCGTGATATTATCCACGGCCTGATCCTGGTCCTGATCCTGATCTTTCTGCCGCGGGGTTTTGTCACCGGAATCAAGGACATCATCATGACCCGCCTTGCGATGCGGCGGGCCGGAACAGAGGCGCAGGAAGTACGACAAGATGCTCTCCCTGAACAAGGTCAGTAAACATTTTGGTGGGCTGCCCGCCCTGGACAAGGTCTCTTTTTCTGTGAAAAAGGGGAGTATCACCGCTCTCATCGGCCCCAACGGCGCAGGAAAATCCACCCTTATCAACTGCATTACCGGGGTGCTTGCGCCCGATAACGGGGAGATTTTGTTCGGAGACAGACAGAAAAATATCGCTGGCCTGGAACCGCACGTCATCGCCCGCCAGGGCATTGCCAGAACCTTCCAGAACCTGCGAATCCTGCCCACCATGTCGGTGATGGACAACATCCTCTGCGGCCTGACGGTCCGGGCCTCCACTTCGTTCACCGGTGCCATGCTCCGGTTGCCGTCGCTCCGCAGCCGGGAACGGCTCTTTCGCCTGCAGGCCCTGGAGCTGCTCGACTGCCTCGGCCTCTCCTCTATGGCTGACTGGCCTGTTTCCGTACTTCCCTATGGAGACAGAAAAAAAATCGAAATAGCCCGTGCTTTTGTTTCAAAACCCTGTCTTGTCCTCCTGGACGAGCCGGTGGCCGGTCTCAACCAGGAGGAAACCGGGCGGATCGCGGTCCTGCTTAAACAGATGCGCCAGGCCGGCTTCACCATGCTGCTGGTAGAACATGACATGGAGCTGGTGATGCGAATATCAGATTACGTGGTGGTCCTGGACTCCGGCCGCTGTATCGCCCGCTCCACCCCGGAAGAGGTCCGGACCAATCCCCTGGTCCTGGAAGCGTATCTCGGCACAACAGGCAGGGCGGCATGAACAGGAACCTCACCCCCATACTCCGGATCTGCGGCCTGGAAGTCCATTACGGCGCGGCCCAGGCCCTGTTCGGCGTTAACCTGGAGGTCCGGGAAGGGGAAACCGTGGCCCTGGTGGGGGCCAACGGGGCCGGAAAGACCACCATGCTCCGGGCGATCATGGGCTTGCTCCGTCCCAGCCGCGGAACCATCCTCTTTGACGGCCGGGATGTAACCCGAACCTCGGCCGTAGGCATGGTCCGTCAGGGCATGTCCCTGTCGCCGGAGGGCCGTGAACTCTTCGGCACCCTGACCGTACGGGAGAACCTGGAGCTGGGCGTTCTGGCCCTGAAACTTGGCCGCAGCGAGATAAACCGCCGGATGGAGGAGGTGCTTGGCCGCTTTCCCAGGCTGGCCGAACGCATTGAGCAGCAGGCCGGGACCCTGTCCGGGGGAGAGCAGCAGATGGTCGCCATGGGGAGAGCGCTCATGGCACGACCACGGGTCCTGCTCCTGGACGAGCCGAGCCTGGGGCTGGCCCCGCAGATCACCGATATTATCTTTGACACCATACACCAGCTCTCCCGTTCCGGGGTCACGATCCTGCTGGTGGAGCAAAACGCGGCCAGGGCCCTGGAAGCCTCGACAAAGGCCTATCTTCTGTCCAACGGAAAGATTGTCCACCAGGGCAACTCCCAACGGCTGCTGACCGATTCCCGTCTGCGAAAGGCCTTTCTCGGGGCTGGCAGCAAAAACCGGCCCGAGGCCAGCCGGATAGGAGCGGCGGGACTTACCAATATACGCCTGGAGAAACCAGATATGAGTACTCAATTCTTCATGCCATCCTTTACCTCCGAGGAGGAACTCAGGGAGCATCAGCTCCGGGGCCTCCAGTGGACCGTCAACCACGCCTTCAACGGCTCGAGCTTCTACCGCAGTCGGCTGGAAAAAGCCGGAATCAGGCCCGAGAACATCACCTCCCTCGACGACCTGCGCCGACTGCCTTTCACCACGGCCGAAGACCTGAAAGACGGCTACCCCTTCCCGCTGCGCTCGGTCCCTTTTGAACAAATCGTGCGCATCCACGCCAGCTCCGGGACCACAGGCAAGCGCAAGGTCCTGGGTTATACCCAAAAGGACGTCGACGACTGGATCTCCTTTTTCGCCCGTGCCTACGAGATGGCCGGCGTAACTCCACTTGACCGGGTCCAGATCGCGGTGGGCTACGGTGTCTGGACCGCGGGCATGGGATTTCAGCTTGGCTGTGAAAAAATCGGGGCCATGGCCGTACCGGTGGGCCCGGGAAATATTGACATGCAGTGCCAGTTCCTGCTCGATTTCCAGTCCACGGTCTTCTGCTCCACCGCCTCCATGGCTCTGCTCATGGCCGAGGAGATCCACAAGCGGGGCATCACCGACAAAATCAACATCCAGAAGATTATCTACGGTTCCGAGCGCTCGTCGGTCTCCATGCGTAAAAAGATCTCCGAGCTCTTCGGCGGGGCCGAACTGTTCGATATCCCCGGCATGACCGAACTCTACGGACCAGGCACCGGAATGGAATGCCCGGAACACGATTGCATCCACTATTGGGCCGACTACTACATCCTGGAAATCCTTGACCCCGATACCCTGGAACCGGTGGAAGACGGCGAATGGGGCGAAATGGTGGTCACCACCCTTTGCAAGGAGGCGGCGCCGCTGATCCGCTACCGGACCCGGGATATCACCCGCATCATACCCGGCCGGTGCAGTTGCGGCTCCATCCTGCCGCGCCATTCACGGATCAGGGGACGCAGCGACGACATGATGAAATTCCGGGGCGTGAACATCTACCCGTCCAGTATCGACGCCATCCTCTCGACCATCCCCGGGCTGGGCTCGGAATACCAGGTGCACCTGACCCGGGACGATGACAGCGGCCGGGACTTCATGAAACTGATCGTCGAACAGGGTGAAGGGGTGGGCCCGGAGCGGCGCATGGAGCTGATGAAGGAGACCGTGCACCAGATCAAACGAAAACTCCTGGTCACCACGGAGGTGGAAATTGTGGAGTACGGCTCCCTGCCCCGCTCCCAGCGCAAGAGCCAGCGTATTTTTGACAACCGCATCAAGGATGATATTGTCGAAACATAACTGTCACCAGCTGAGCTGCGATGCTCTCTCAGGAGAAAAATAAAACAGCATCCATCTGCACGAATAGATAACCCACGTTTTTAGTTTTTAAGAAAAACCAACAGCCCAAGGAGGGAAACATGAACAGATCCATTTTCCTGGCAGCGGTGTTCCTGCTGATCGTCCTGCTAACCGGTCCGGCAGCGGCCGACGACACCATCAGGCTGGGCGCCCTTTTTGACCTTTCAGGTCCGGCAAGTTTCATCGGCACCCCAACCAAACTGGTGGCAGAGATGGTGGTGGACAAGATCAACAAGGAAGGCGGAGTCAACGGGAAAAAAATAGAGCTGGTCATCGGCGACACCGAAGGCAACCCGGCAAAGGCCGCCTCCATAGTCAAAAAATTCATATACAGAGACAAGGTGGCGGCCATTGTCGGACCCACCCGTACCGGCAGTGGCATGAATATAAAAAAAATCGTCGACAAGGCGGGCATGCCCACCTTTATGACCGTGGGCGGCGATCCGGTGATCATGGGTGGCAAATTCGGGCCCTATACCCATGTATTCAAGTCACCCCAACGTTCCTCTATCGCGGTCAAACGGCTCTACATGTATCTGCGGGACAAGAAACTGACCAGGGTAGCACTCCTCACGGCGGCTGACGGTTTCGGCAAGGACGGCGCCAGGTGGTTGAAGAATCTGGCCCCCGAGTATGGATTGACTATTGTCGCCCAGGAGTCCTTCGGACCCAGGGACACCGACATGACCGCCCAGCTGACCAGGATCAAGAACGCTGCCCCTCAGGCCATCATCTGCTGGACTATTGGTCCGGCCGGGGCCATTGTCGCCAAAAACAAGGCCCAGCTCGGCATCGACCTGCCGCTCTTCCAGTGCCACGGCCTGCCTGATCCCAAGTATATCGAGCTGGCCGGCAACGCCGCGGAGGGGGACCGGATGCCGGCCACCAAGCTGATGGTGGTAGACCAGCTGCCCGACTCTGATCCCCAGAAACCGGTGATCAAAAATTTTGTCCATCTCTACCGGGACGTCTACCATTACGACAAACAGTTTCCCATCAACACCCACTCCGGCTATGCCTGGGATGCGATCACCATTGTCGCCAACGCGATGAGGGAATCCGGCACCGATCCCGAAGCTCTGCGCCACGCCATTGAAAACACCAAGGGATATGTCGGAGTTTCAGGAATATACAATATAACCCCCGAGGATCACAATGGTCTCGATGTGGACTCCATGGTCATTCTCCAGGTAAAGAATCAGGAGTTCGTCCTCGCCGACTGAACCAGCAAAAAATCCAAACAAGAAAAGCGATGTCTCCTGGATGGGGAAGACATCGCTTTTCTTGTTCTGACAGATCGTTCCCGGTATGACTCTGGTTTACCGGCAACGCAGGAATGCCATCTGGATGACCAGCGGTTTTTCATAGCTGACTCTGGGATTACCCCATTCCCTGACCCCCATGGACACCCACTGGCCCAGATCTTTCCAGGTATCGTAACCAAACTTCCAGCCAGACCAGTCCTGACGGCAATTGTACTCCTGGTCTACGGGATAGTAGATAAACAGGGCCTGCTTGTTCTTTTCAGCCTCTCGTGTGTTACCGACCAGAACCATATCCGCTCCGCGGCGGGCCGCCTCGCCAGTAACAGTGGCCGCAATCCCGGCCCCATCATACCCGGCAGGCAAAAACAGCAAAGCCCGGGTGAAAACCCGGCACGATTCCGGAGCCTGGGTATACTGGAAGATCACCTCGACGTCACTGGTCGGCGGATAAACCGGTCCCACATAGGAGGGCAGTAAATCCTTATTTCCACAACCGGCCATCAGCAGGGTCAGTGCCAGAACAACAATGACAAGGGGACGATTCGGACAATGCATATTTAAATTCTCTCCCTGTTGATTTTTCTTTTTCACAATCCGTAGAGCATTTTTCCTGTGGCGAGGCTATATTCATCAAACTTTGACAGGGGTGCTGCCTCCAGCCTCCACTCACTGGACAGAAACAGGCTGTACTAGTGCCTGAACACGATACATTCAGGTAACCACACAGAAAAACAGGACCAACCCGAGAATGCAAGGGGAAAAAAAAGACATCATCATATCAGACCTTCTGCTCCTGCTGGTTGCAGCCGTCTGGGGCTTTGGCTTTGTCGCCCAGCGGGCGGGCATGGAATCAATGGGTCCTTTTACATACAACGGCATCCGTTTCCTGCTCGGCTCCCTGTGTCTGGTGCCCGTGAGCCGCAAGAATGCTGTTCTCTCACCCACTCCCTGGAACCAGGCAACCATGCCGCACAAGCGCATCCCGGCCCTGAGTGCAGGTCTGATAGCCGGTGTGGTCCTTTTTGGCGGCGCCACTTTACAGCAAATAGGCCTGCAGTATACCACCGCAGGCAAAGCAGGGTTTATCACCGGCCTCTATGTGGTACTGGTGCCGATTCTCGGCCTTTTGGCAGGACAACGCACCAGCCGTGGCACCTGGATCGGCGCGACAAGCGCCGCCGTAGGCCTTTATTTTCTCTCGGTACCTGAAAACCTCGAAATCAATCCTGGAGATATATTTGTTACAGCCGGAGCTCTGTTTTGGGCCATTCACGTTCTGGTCCTTTCCTGGCTCTCGCCGCGAACCAGTGCCATCCGCCTGGCCATGATCCAGTTTGCGGTCTGTGGCTTCCTCAGCCTCTTCATAGGCCTGATTACAGAGCCGGTCACCATCCACGGCATTCGTCAGGCCGCCATTCCCATCCTCTATGGAGGTCTATGTTCAGTGGGAGTTGGCTACACCCTCCAGGTAGTGGTCCAGCAGAAAGCACATCCGGCCCATGCCGCCATTCTCCTGAGCCTGGAGACAGTATTCGGCGCCCTGGGTGGATGGATGCTCCTCGACGAACACCTCACTTTCAGGGCCCTTTTTGGATGCGCTTTCATGCTCGCCGGAATGCTCATATCCCAGCTCTGGTCTCTTCCGTCAAAGCCTGATTCAAGCCGATGACAGGGACCAGCCAGCGAAAAACCTGATTCCGTGAAGCTTGCATTTCACCTCCACCCAAAAAGAGACCCTTTGGAACAAAACAACATTTCATATTTCCCCAGGACAAACCGATATCCTCCTTTTCCGCACCAATGCCGATTTTCGGGGATCATAAAAAAACAAAAGAACTCCTTTCTGTTTTCTCCAAAACAATAGAAAAAGAAAAAATGAAATCTAACATTTAGCTCGTGACGTAAAGCAACCACCAACCTATTTAAATATTCTAACAAGAGCCACCGAAAATTCAAATTTACACCAGCCCAAGACAAGATTATTGTAACCTTATCGTTACACACAACCACAACGAGTGCTACCCCGTGGTTACACAACACATCATCCACTCGCATAACTCTTTGCAATCATCGCCTATTCTTAAACGGCACACTTGTTGCTTTACAAAAAACTAAAAGACAGTGAATCGTTTTCGATAATTTAAAACAAGCCCAAGTGGACCCCTGAAAGGTTCACCATACACTAACGGTGACCAGCGAAAAACCGAACAGGCTGGAAAAATTATCCTGTTTTCGTCACTGTGTCACCACCAGTCAAACCAACCAGGAAACAAAGAGGAGAACAAAAGATGAAGTTACACAAAGTGCTGCTTGTCAGTTCAACCCTGGCCATCACATCCGCATTCATGGCTACCACCAGCATGTCGGACACCCAAAAAACAGTCATCAAAAAACAGGGAGTGGAAAGTCACAGCGAAAACTGGAAAAAATATTTCCCACTCCAGTATGAAACCTGGGAACGGACCAAGCAGAGCGACCAGATTGAGGACCTGCTGGAGAAAAACCCTCAACTTGCCGTTCTCTGGGCCGGATATGGATTTGCCAAAGATTATAACGCGCCACGCGGCCATGCATACGCCCTGCAAAGCAATGTCAACACGTTGCGCACTGGAGCTCCCGTAGGTCCTGTATCCGGGCCCATGCCTACTGCCTGCTGGAGCTGCAAATCAACCGATGTACCCCGTCTGCTTGAGCGGGATGGCGAACTGGAGTTCTTCACCGGAAAATGGGCCAAATACGGGCCCGAGGTGGTCAACACTATCGGATGTGCCGACTGCCATGACAGCCAGACTGGTGAAATAGCCCTGTCAAGGCCTTATCTTAAAAGGGGACTTGAAGCCATCGGGGTGAACCTCAGTGAAATTACAAAAGATGATATGCGGACCCTGGTCTGTGCCCAGTGCCACTCAGAGTATTATTTCAAAAAGACTCCCTGGGTTGACAAGGATGGCAAAGAAAAAGTTGCCAAGGTGGTCACCTTTCCCTGGGACAATGGGCTCACCGCTGAAGCCATGGAAGAGTATTACGACAACATGAACTTCAAGGACTGGACCCATAAGATCAGCCGGGCTCCGATGCTGAAAGCCCAGCATCCTGGCTATGAAATTTTCCAAACCGGTATCCATGCCCAGCGGGGTGTCTCCTGTGCTGATTGCCACATGCCGACCACAAGCAAAGATGGCCAGACATTCACCGATCACCAGATCCAGAGCCCTCTGAACAACATCGACAACACCTGCCTTAACTGTCACGATCAAAACGAAGAAGAGTTCAAAGCCCTGGTGGAAACAAAACTGCAGCGTAAAGAACAGTTGATGAAGATCACCATGGACAACCTGGCCAAGGCGCATCTTGAAGCAGGCAAGGCCTGGGAGTTGGGGGCCACCGAAGCTGAGATGGCGGACATCCTCCAGGACATCCGGCACGGTCAGTGGCGCTGGGACTACTCCATTGCCAGCCATGGCTCCTTTTTCCATGCCCCGGAAGAAACCCTGAGGCTCCTGGCTGTAGCCAACGAGACCGCCCAGAACGCGCGCCTGAAACTGGTCAAGGTCCTGGCAAAGTATGGTGCTGTCAACTATATCGCCCCGGATTTTTCCACCAAGGAAAAAGCCCAGGCTCTGGCGGGAGTTCCCCTGGATAAACTGGTAGCAGAAAAGAATAAGTTCAGAGCCACCCTGCTGAAAGAATGGGAGCGCCAGGCTGTTAAAAATGGCACCCTGAACATGGAATCACGCAAGGGTATGACGAACAAGGCCTCGTACAGCAGCAACTAAGAGCCCCACAGCCGGGTATATAATATACCACCCGGCAAGACAGGCCAAGCAGCCTCACCAGCGGCCCCTGGATGGATTCCCCATCAGGGGCCGTTTTTTTGGGCGTATCAAAACCGATTGAATCGTAAAAAGTCCGTCACACTTGAAAGATGGATAAGCATAGAGGGAGCAGGATCCGAAGGTTTTGGTGTACACGGACCATATCAGGCTCAAGGACCACAAAACCGTTTGCATCCCTTTCGAGCATCCAGAGTCCGTACAACCTGGTTTCTACTTCTTGCGCCACTTGCCGTTGACTTTTATGTAGTTACCTGGCCTGGTCTTTTCAATGGCCTTTTTTCCAGCCAGTTTTTCCACCACGGCAAGGTCGGTACCATTTTTCCTGGCGATCTGAAGATACCTGGAACGGCGCTTCTGGTTAATGGTCTGCACCAGCTTCACTATCTCGGGAGTTGCTGTGCCGACAACCTCCAGGTAACCGGAAGGTGTCTCCCCTACCAGCCCCTGATCCTTGGCGCTCTGCAAGTCGAGAGCCGCGACCGGCCCGGCCTGAACCTGCAAAAGCAACGTCAGCAAAACCGTCAACACGGCCAGCAGGCGGAAAAGGTCTGCGTGGCGGGACCAGATCAGATATTCAGACAGGTGTTTCATGTGCAACCTCCACTGTATATTCCGGTTTTCAGGCTCATAACTCAAAACAGCCCGCTGTCTTCACTGAGCACCTCATCAATCTCGCGATCTATCTTGACCCGAATCTGATGCTCGATCTTGATGTTCATGTTAATTGTGATCGGCTCCCTGGGTGCTTCCACCCGCACAGTGGGCGAGCACCCGGCAACAAGTGTCAGCAGGCAGGCCAGGCCACATATTATCACGCTTGTACCGGTGTTGTGGCGAATCAGGTCTGAAAACGGCTGTCTCCACAACCGGTTCGACAAAACACTCAAACAGTTTTCATACTGCTGCATGACATGCACCTCACGAAAAATATCGGATTTCACCTTTTCATCCCCCTGCGGTAGCCCTGCTCGGCGCGCCTGGATATATCCGCATCTATCTTTTCTGTATAGCTCAGACTCCGCAGGAGAGAAAGAAGATTCTGGCTTGTGTTTATGTTGAGGTGAACAGGACGGTCCGGGTCAAGTTCCGGGCTTTTACCCTTGAAATGAAAGTTCAGATCAAGGGTTCCGTCTGGCAAATAACTCACCTCGACATCAAGATTCCTGTAGTGCAACTCTCTGAGCGCCCTGAGCGTAATCCCGGTTAACCCCTGCTTATCGTAATCCTTTTCCGGTCGATACCTGATAACTCCACCGGGGGGCTCGGCAACCAAGCGGCCATCACGGACACGCACATCCAAGCCCCGAACATGGATCGGCAGCAACCCGCTGACACTCCCGCTCACCTCAAGACCTGATACAGGATACAGCTTGAGAATCTCTTCAAGGTCAACCTGGCGCAGATTCAGGGTAAAATCAGCCGTGCGGCTCACCAGGTCATATTTGATCCGCGGGGCAACCACAAGGCCGTTGAAAAGTGCGGCGCGCAGGTTTTCAAGTACCACCTCAGGACCATCACTCTCTCCGTTCTTCAGCTCGGTAAAGGCCTCCACTCCGGTTACTTCGACACGCCCGGGCAAGGTGATCTTTTCACAGCGCACCATCCCGGGCCGCAGGGTTGAGATGTCGGGAAGCAGACGCAATTCCTGCTCCAGATCCAGACCCGTAAACTGCACTGTTTTTCCAATCGTTCCCCTGGCTCCGGTCAGCCCGAAGCGCGTGCTAAGCCATATTCCCTGTCCCGGAACACGGGAAAAAACAGCCCCGGCCTCAAGAGCTCCTGCCTCCAGATCCACGGGCAGCGGCCAAGGATCGACCAGAGCACTTAAAGACACACCCTCACCAAGGACAATGGGAGCCCGGGTCCGGAGCCGACCCTGCACCTGTCCGGATCCCGTTTCCAGGGCAAGATCAACGGCCAGCCGGCCAGGAGTGTTTTCCGGGGAAAAGAGCAGCTCAAGGGCAAGCTTTTTTTCGTCTCCATGGACCTTGGCCGCAAGATCGGTCAGGGTGGTGGAGAAAGGCCCGCCCAGGGACAACCGCGAACTGCTGATTCCGGCCTGTACCGTCCAGGTGTCGTGTCTGCCCTCAAGGACATCAAGACGAATCTCCAGAGGGTTATCCTCCACAACCAGCCAGGGTTCCTGTCTCACACCGGTACAGTCCAGCAGCCAGTCAGACGGCGCCACCTGCCAGGAAAAAGGCGCTCCGGATGACAGGACAAGGAGAGCAGGCCACGCTGGAGTAAGGCGTATCCGCTCTGCCCGGAACGTGTCCAGACGACATCCGGAAGCCTGGCAAAAAAAATCCCTTCCCAACTCGAGGCGCCATTGTTTCTCCTCCTCGGTAAACGTGAAATCGGGCCGGACCGTAATCCCGGTCACCTCCAGATTACCCCGGGACAGGTCTGCCAGGTGCCAGTCTCGCTCCGGTTGCAGTCGAATCCGCCACCGACCGTTGCGCTGCTCTGCCAGGCCATCCAGGATCAGACCGGCCCGGCGCACATGGAGGGTGGAGGAGCGCAGGTCCCGGAGATCAAGCTCCAGATCCGGGCCAAGCCGGATCAGACTGTTGTCTTTACCGGTAAACTCCAGGCTGCCAGTCAGATGCAGGGAGCCGATCCCAAGACCGTGCGTCTGAAGTCTGTCAACTCCGGCATCGACAGTGAGCAATAACCTGGAGCCGGAATGCAGGGGAAAGCTCACCCGACCCAGAAAACCACCATCCAGAGCCGGCAAGGAATACAGGGGCGCAAACCACTCTCGAAGCGCATCCAGCTTTCCCTGCCAGGCAAGACCAAGCCGCTCACCCTGCTCTGCGCGAAGGGCCAGATTAACGGCAGGGTGATAGCGGGACTTGAGCACGAGCTGGGCCTCAAGGCCCTGCTCCCCGACAAGGGAAAAACGAATGTTACGGCGAATGGATGGCAGATCGACATCGGCAAGAAGACGGTCTGGATCATGACGGACCGTGAGTGTGATCACCCGCCTGCCAGGAGACAGACCCGGAGGATCGCGGAAAACAAGCCGGTCGATTCGTAGGTATTGCAGGGGAAGATATTCCAGCCAATCGGCCTGAAGCAGGGTCGAAATACCGGAGAGATCCAGGGGTTCCCGGGATGAATCGTTGGCCCGGGGATGAAACAGTATAACGGCCGAGCGAACAGTGACCTTGTCAACTCGCCTCTGTTTCCATAAAGTTTCCGGCTGGAATGTGACATACAGGCCGTTGAGCTCGATGTCAAAGCTCATGCCGGAGGCAGTCCTGGTCAAACAAAGGCGCTCAATGGAAAACGATTCACTGTTCAGGGCCGCGACCTTTACCTCAATCGCTGAAAATCCGGCCCGGTCAAGGAGGCTGGTCGCGAGAAAGGAGGCCAGCCTGGCGCGCCCGAGCCAGAGCGCACTGGCAGCCAAAACAATGAATAGCAGGAAGATACCAGTAACTCTGCGCATAACCGGCTCCCTGTATCACAGGACAAGAGTGATGCCGACCGGTTGGGCGACATCAAAGCCCCGGCCCGTCCTTATCTTTCCATGCACCAGGAATAGGCATTTTGAAACATCTTAAGCCAGGGCGAGACGTTCAGCTCGCTCTTCATATCTTCCGGCAGCCAGTGACACTGCCAGGGCAAAAAGGCGCGCTCCGGATGGGGCATCAAGGCCAGATGTCGTCCGTCGGGCGAACAGAGCCCGGCAAGGCCACCTGGTGAGCCGTTGGGATTGAAGGGATAGCGCTCGGTGGGCCTCCCCGAGTCATCCACATACACCAACGGAACCAGGTTCTGTTCCAGGACCTGGGCGTGCACGTTTGCATCCGGAAAGTGAAGCCGCCCTTCACCGTGATCCACATGTATACCAAAGACCAGTTCTTCCATGCCACGCATCATGATGGACGGGCTGTCCTGAACCCTGACCGTTACCCAGCGGGACTCGAACCGTCCCGATATATTACGGACAAATCGGGGCTGCCGCCCGGCACCCAGTCCCTGCCAGGGTACCCAGCCCAGGAGTCCAAAAAGCTGACAGCCATTGCAGATCCCCAGGGAAAAGGTGTCGGGCCGCTCGTAAAATTCCTGAAACATCTTCTGCAGCCGTTCGTTCAACAGGATGGTAGCGGCCCACCCCTTGGCCGATTCAGGGACATCAGCATAGGAAAAGCCACCTACCGCGGCCAGGCCCAGAAAATCCTTGAGGTCAACCAGGCCACTGAGCAGGTCGGTCATGGTGATATCCCAAGGCTCAAAACCAGCGGCATAAAAGGCTGCGGTCATCTCCCGGTCCGAATTAGAACCCTCGTCCCGGAGAATAGCCACTTTCGGCTTGACATCAGCGGACAAAACCGGGTCTGGAGTAGGCTTCGGGGTAAAGGGGAGCTTGTAGACCGGCCCACTGCGATCATAAATGGTTTCCCTTTCCTCGTCGGCACAGGCCGGATTCACCTGCAGCCGTTCCAGCTGATAGGAAGTCTCTTCCCACCACTGGCGCAACTCGCGCATGTCCTCGTCGAGGACAGTGTCCCCGTTGACCCGGATGCGTACCTGTTTGTCGGCCTGGCTGCGGCCAAGGATCGTTACCGGAACCTCTCTGGCCGCAAACACGGTGCGAACCGCGTCCGGATCTCTACATTCCATGACCAGGCCCAATTCTTCGGAAAAAAGATGCTCCAGGGCTGAACCGGGGCCTTCCACTTCCAGATCCAGACCACAGTTGCCGGCAAAGGCCATCTCCAGTACCGTGGTGATCAATCCCCCGTCGCTGCGGTCATGACCGCCCAGCAACAGATCCCTGTCCAGACACTCCTGTACTGCTTCAAAGGCACGCCGGACCAGCTCGGGATCGTCCAGGTCTGGAGAGGTGTCGCCCACCTGGCCAAGTACCTGGGCCAGAGCCGTGCCGCCAAGTCGGTTCCTGCCCTGCCCCAGATCAACAAAGAGAAGCATGGAGCCAGGCTCCTTGATATCCGGGGTCACCACCCGGGTAATGTCGGGCATGGCTCCGTAGGCGGAAATGACCAGAGACCTGGGAGACTTGACTGTCTCTTCGCCGACCATGGTGGCCATGGACAGAGAATCCTTGCCGCCGTCCACCGCCATGCCAAGCGGGATCATCACATCACGCATGGCCCGGGCCGCATCATAGATAGCCGCTCCCTCACCGGGCAGCTTGGGGGCCCACATCCAGTTGGCCGAGCACTTGATTTCCTCGATATCCCGAACCCTGGCCCAGACCAGGTTGGTGAGCGACTCTCCCACCGCCATCCGTGCCCCGGCTGCCGGATCCACCAGCATCTTGATCGGCTGCTCACCGATGGCAAAGGCCCCTCCGCTGGAGCTGAAATGGGACTGGGCCACCACAGCCACGTCACTGACAGTAAGCTGAAGTGGACCGCAGCATTGCTGCCGGGCCACAAGGCCGGTTACGGCCCTGTCCACCTTGTTGGTCAGAAACCGCTTGGAACCCACGGAAACAAGCCGCATAACGTTGCGCAAGGCCTCGCGAACCTCCAGCTTCCCGGGTATCTGCAGGGGACGCAGTCCAGGATCCACATGGCTGTCGGTAAAGGTCTTCTGGGGAATATCCCCCAGAAGTTCGTTGAGCTCCAGATCCACAGGGGTTGAATCGTCGCGCTCGTCGTGCACCACGAAGCGCAGATCACCGGTCACCTCGCCCAGAATCTCGCAGGCCACTTTTTCCCGCTCGCAGATGGCCTGGAACTTTTGAATATTTTCTGGACGAATCAGGAACCCGTTGCGCTCCTGATACTCGGCCACATAAATCTCCAGCACCGACATGGTCGGATCCCCCACCCGGATGTTGCGGATCTCGATCCGGCCGCCGGAGTGCTCCACCAGCTCCTTGAGTACGTTGGCCGGGCCACCGGCACCCTGGTCATGGATCACATCGACAAGGGTCTTGTCTCCCATCTCGTTGCAGGCCCGAATGACCCGGTTCATCTTCTGCTCCATCTCGGCGTCACCGCGCTGGACAGCGTCAAAATCCAGTTCAGATACATTTTCTCCCTGGAGCATGGAGGAAGCGGCTCCACCACCAAACCCGACCCGGTACGCCGGTCCGCCCACCTGGACAATAAGCATACCTTTTTGCTCTTCGCCCTTTTCCGTATGGAGGTCATCGATCTGACCGATACCGCCGGTGAACATGATGGGTTTGAGAAAGCCCCACCGTTCACCCGAGGGCAGGCGCATGTCAAAGGAACGGGTAAAACCCTGGATCAGCGGTTCGCCGAACTTGTTGCCGTAATCCGAAGCCCCGTTACTGGCTTCGATTTCAATTTCCAGGGCCGAAGCCAGGTTGTCCGGACAGGGCAGTGGACGACCGTTTTCATCCCCTTCCCACACCATCTCGTATCCAGGGATGTGGAGGTTGGCCACACAGTAACCTGCGGTTCCGGCACCGACAAAACCGCCCTTGCCTGTGGCCTGGACGTCACGTATCCGGCCCCCGGTCCCGGTCTCTGCCCCGGGAAAGGGAGCAACGCCAGTGGGAAAATTATGGGTCTCGGCAGTGAAAATCACATGACAGGTGGGACTGACAGGGTTGAAAGGCGACGGCTCTCCCGGCCGCACGGGATAGACTGTGGAGACAGTGTAGCCGCGCACTGCACTGGAGTTGTCCTTGAAGGCGATGACCGAGCCCTTTGGGTTGGCCTTGAGGGTATCGGTGACCAGGTCGAACAGGGTTTTCTCCTGCTCCTCGCCGTCGATCACCTGACGTCCGCGGAAAAAGCCGTGCCGGGAATGCTCGGAGTTTGCATTGTTGAGATCCATGATCTCGACAATGGTGGGATTGCGGTGGTGCTTGTTGACGAAATAGTCATAGTAGAAGTTGCGGTCCCGCTCATCCATGGAGATACCCGGGATCTCCAGAAGCGCATCAGGTCCCTTGCCCATGAGATCCACTTCGTAGACCGGCTCCGGTTCCATACCGCTTTCAAAGGTTGTCAGCGGCCGAGGATAAGGGCACTCGGTCATCCGGTCGTGATGGGCCCGGACAAAGGACTCCAGATCCTCGCCCTCCGGAACCAGGTAGCGGCGGGAACGTTCCACCCTGGTGATGCAGTCCAGGCCTGTGGCCCGGCAGATGGAGACCATGTTGGAGGACCAGGCTGTGGCAAAGTTGAGCCGCGGCCCCACCTCAACCACCCGCTCCCCGATCAGAGTCGGCTTGTCGGACACGGTTTCGGGCAAAAATCCCTCGGCCAGCAGCAATCGCAACCGGTCAAACTCGTTTTCTCCGAGAACACGACTGGACTCCACATTGAAACAGTATTCGAAATCCCTATCAATTTTTCTGTACAGTTGACTGACAATACTACCCATGATCCCTTTCCTCTGGTGGTGAACCCGAAACTCTTTCTTCCTGGTGCCGGAGCTGCGGTTGCGACCGTTTTATTCCGCTTAACTCAGGTTTTGTTCTTTGAATGATGTCTTGCAAGTGAGAATTTTCAAACGAAGAAACCTTTTCAAAAAGTACCATAATTCTGCAAATCAAACCGGGCGCCTTGCACAGCGCCACTGGCAACATGCCTTAAAAAACACCTGTAATCAGATATCTTGTGCAAGGTGCCCGATGCAAAAGCACCTGACTTGAGGTTGTACCCCATTTAGACCAACTCGGCCATAACAGTATTGGCAAGCCGAAGCCCTGCCGGACTCAGGCGGAGATAGTCTCCGGCCCATTCCACCAGGCCTGCCCCCCTGAGCCGCTCAAGCACAGACCCGTAGAACGTCTCGATATCCAGGCCGAAACGCTCCTGCAACCTGGTCCGCGAGACCCCGCGCACCAGGCGCAGTCCCATGATAACAGTTTCCCGCAAGCGGCCCTCCAGGTCCAGGGTCTCGCTCTCCACCCACACCCGACGCCATCCGGGACCAATCTTCTCATCCAGCAGGAGTCGGCAGTAGGCATCCACATCCTCGATGGCAGTCAACCTGGTGTTGCCAAGAAACGAGACCGCCCCGGGTCCGATACCAATATAGTTGGAATTATACCAATACTTCAGATTATGACGACAGGCAAAACCAGGGCGGGCATAATTTGATATCTCATAGCGGTTCAAGCCGGCAGCCGCGGTTTTCCATTGTGTCAATTCCATCATCTCACAGATGATCTCTTCCTGAGGAAGGTGCAAATCATCCTGCCTGTCCCGGAGATAAAACGACGTGTTTTTCTCCAGGGTCAGCTCATAAATGGAGAGATGGTCTGGTTCCAGGGCCAGGGCCTCCTCCAGGGTTCGACGCCAGGAACGGGGGTCCTGACCCGGGAGACCAAACATCAGGTCCAGGCTCAGATTGGAAAATCCTGCTTCCCGGGCCCATTGTACCGTGCGCCTGGCCTGGTCCCTGTCGTGTATCCGGCCAAGACGATGAAGTTCCCTGTCATCCAGGGACTGAACCCCAATGGAAATGCGGTTGAACCCTGCCCGTCGCAGCAGGAACAGGTCTTCCCGGTCCACGGTGCCCGGATTGACCTCCAGGGAAATCTCGACAGATTCCTGTGCAAGGGGAAATGATTTCAGGCAACCGGTCAGCAGTTTCACCAGCAGGGGAACAGGGAGGGCCGTCGGAGTACCACCGCCGAAAAAAATCGTATCCACCGGGTGCCGGGACAACACAGCGTCCCCCTCCCCTGCCCCGGTCGCAACACGCTCCATCTGGACAAGGGCCGCATGGACATAACGCTGCTGCAGATTCCTGCTGTCGGCTTTGGCGACAGAAAAAAAACTGCAGTATGGGCACTTGCTCACGCAAAACGGCACATGGACATAAAGGCCGATGGCCTGGACAGGTTCAGGCAAGGGAGCTGGTGATCTTTCGGCATTCATCCCGGATGATATCCATCAAACCATGGTCCGCAAAACTGTAGACCTGATCTTCATGACCAACTATCAAGTGGTCCAGCAGCCTGATATGCATAAGAGAACAGATAAGATAGAGGGTTCGGGTGAGCTGATCATCCTGACTGGACGGCTTGAGGTTTCCCGAAGGATGGTTGTGGGCGATCACGAGCGCTGCAGCGTTACGGTCCAGGGCCGCCCTGACCACCTCGCGCGGATAGACGGTATTGACAGTCAGGGTTCCTTCCGAGAGAACCTCGCTGTCAATGATCCCCAGAGCCGCATCGAGGTAGAGAACGGTAAAGACCTCACGGGAAAGGCCCCGCATCGAGTGGATCAGATAATCGGCCACTTCCCCGGATGAGGAGATGTAGTTCCTGCCTATGATCCGTTGTTTGAGATAGCGCCTGGCCACGCCCTGGATAAACTGCAGGGCTAAGATATTTTTCGGCCCGATACCCTTGATTCGGAGGAGACGTTCACGGGGGGCGTCCAGAACGGCAGGCAGAGAGCCAAACTCCTTAAGCGCTGCCCGGGCCGGCCGCTTACAGTCTGTACGCGGGGTGCCGAAGGTGAGCAGCATCTCGATAATCTCGGCGTCGGAAAAGGCCTCGATACCCAGGTCAAGAAACTTGTCCCGCAACCGCTGCCGATGGCCCGCTCCCCTCTCCTGCCAGTCTTTCTTGTCCAAGGGATTCTGAGTCGCGTATGATGTTTATGGTGTCCCGGGATGACAGGTCGGCCGGAAACAAGTAGATTCTCTCCAGGCTGCCGCGGCCGGTTTACGAAAGTTCCTGCTGGAAAAGTTTGTTGGCCAGCTGCGGGTTGGCCTGCCCCTTGGTTTTTTTCATGAGCTGGCCAACAAAAAAACCGATCACCTTGGTCTTGCCCTCCCGGAACTGTCTGGCCTGGGCCGGATTGTCCTCGATGATTTCCCGAACATATGCAAGCAGCTCTCCCTCGTCGCTCATCTGCACCAGTCCCCTTTCCCTGACAATCACCTCGGGATCGCCCCCGGATTCAAGCATGTCACCAAAGACGGTTTTGGCTATTTTGCCGGAAATGGTTCCCTCTTCCACCATACCCAGCAACCGGCCAAGATGCGCCGGATCCACGGGACAGGAGCCGATACGATCCGGTCCGTACTCCCGGAGCAATTCCGTTCCGATGAAGTTGCAGAGCTTCTTGGCATTGGCAAACACGGCCAGGGCTGCCTCGAAAAAATCAGCCAGCTCCCTGGAGGTGGTAAGGAGGGTCGCATCGTATTCCGGCAGCCCCAGGGTCTCCATGAACCGCTGCCGCCGGGCATCAGGCAGCTCCGGCATATTCTCCCGCACTTCCTCGATCCAGGCCTCGTCCACCAGGACCGGAACCAAATCAGGATCAGGGAAATAACGGTAATCGTGCGCCTCCTCCTTGCCGCGCATGGGCTCGGTGCGGCCCATATCAGGATCCCACAACAGAGTCTGCTGAATCACCTCGCCACCGTCCAGGAGGATATCGCGCTGTCGACGGACCTCGTACTCCAGAGCTAACTGGACATTGCGAAAGGAGTTCATATTTTTAAGCTCGGTCCGGGTCCCGAACTCCTCCTGCCCCTTCGGCCGCAGGGAAATATTTGCATCACAGCGGAACGATCCCTCCTGCATGTTGCCATCACAAATATCCAGATAGCGAACAATGGCGTGCAGTTTGCGCAGATAAGCGGCCGCCTCTTCCGGTGAACGTATATCAGGTTCGGACACAATCTCCAAAAGAGGAGTTCCCGTCCTGTTGAGATCCACGTAGCTGACAGGATCCACTTCGTCGTGGACCAGTTTGCCCGCATCCTCTTCCATGTGAATTCGGGTGATACCGATGGTTTTTCTGTCTCCGCTCACCTCGATCTCGATGCGTCCGTGCTCGGCAATGGGAAGTTCGAACTGGGAGATCTGGTATCCCTTGGGCAGGTCCGGATAGAAGTAATTTTTGCGGGCAAAACGGTTTTCCCGGTTGATTTTCGAATCGGTCGCCAAAGCCAGCTTGATAGCCGAAGCAACCACTTCCCTGTTCAGGACCGGCAGCACCCCGGGCATTCCCAGGCATATCGGACAGACATGGGTATTGGGTGAGGCACCGAACTCGGTGGAACAGGAACAGAAAATCTTGCTCTTGGTCTTCATCTGGGCGTGTATTTCCAGCCCGATTACGGTTTCAAAGTCCATATATCCAGATTAAAGGTTGTGACTGTTAGAGACAAAATGGCCGGGGACCAGGATCAAGCGGAGACCTGGTTAACCCAGTCGCGGATATTTTTCAGTTCAGCGGGCCACAGATCCGAAACCCGGATCTCCAGAAACATCCGGTAGAGCTCGTCAATGAGTTCCGTCAGCTCTTCCAGGAGACTGATCCGCTCCAGGATGCGCCCTTCCAGGGATTCCGGATCGTCACCCTCATCTCCGGCGGCAACTGTCTTTGGCAAACGCACATTGCGAAACTCCATGGTCGCGGCGGTCAGGGTGACACTGTATTCATTGTCGCCACTTGCCAGACGTACTCTCGCCTGCTCCGGTTTCTTGCCCATGAGCAGGCCGGCCCGCGCCTCGCGCAGCTCAGTCTGCAACCCCCGGCAGATCACCTTTTCGCTGGCTTCACCCTCACCATACTCCAGAAGCATATGTTTTTCAAAGACCACAAGAATATCGCCTCGCCCGGGAATTTCGACACTGCCCCCGCGCTCTTCGGACTTGTACCAGAGCCAGGCCAGGAATTCCTGGCCTAAAAATCTTTTTTCCTGTATGAGATCAACTAAATCCATAGGTCCCCTTTTTTCACAAAATGGCCTCTCTCTTGACTGATGAGCTCGTACAAAATCCCATCACACCAGAACAGGATTCAGTGGCACACATGGGCCTTGACAGCCCGTTGAAAAACGTAACGAGCGAAGATAAGGCACACCTACACGAGTATTGCCGGACGGATCTCATCGAGTTTTGCCGCCCGGTCCTCATCGAGCAGGTGCTGCGCCGTATTCCACGGGATCTGCAGAACGATGGACATATCAAAGGTGTCGCGGAACAGCTCCTCAAGCAGAACCATAGCCTTCTTGGAGGTGGAAAAAAACAGCAGGGTTGAGTCGGCCAGGCTCCAGCAAAGATCGTAGACCACTGGAATAGGCGGGGACTTTCGCACCAGCTCGGTGCGAACCCGCTCCTTTATCTCCAGACGTACCGACCGGCTCAGCTTGGGAACCTGGCGTTCGGTCCGCACCCGCTCCTCCTCCTTGAGGACATACTTCTTCAGTACGGCCGACGACACCTTACGTTCATCGACCCTCATGGAAAGGACCACATAATCACCGGCCGCATAGGAACCATAGGCAAAATCACTGTCAAACATGTTGGCCACCGATACCCAGCCAATTGAATATTCATCCAGAGTATCGTCGATATCACGAAAGGAATGGGCTGCCACCCTTTCGGCGACAAAATCCCAGAAATTCCCAGGCGGTGGCTCTCCTTCAACCGCAAACCGCATAAACGTTGCGGATCCTGACATTAGCCCCATAATTATACCACTCCGTGAAGTTACGTCACACCATCATCCACCCTGCCAGTACAACAGCAGCAAGTCTGGAGACCGAACCATTTGCATATTTCGCAAAGACTTTGTACCATGAAGACCTGATATAGCAAACGACCGTCCAGCCAACAAGGCAAATCCGCATTGACCATACAAAGGAACAGAGATCACAGGTCAGATCGAAACAGAAAAAAACAACATTTTCTATTGACAGTTTTAACAAAAAAGAGTACAGAGTCTATTCCTTGAACAGGGGGTCGTTAACTCAGTCGGTAGAGTATCTGCCTTTTAAGCAGAGAGTCGCTGGTTCGAGCCCAGCACGACCCACCAAAACATACTGTATAACACGTCCCCATCGTCTAGTCAGGTCCAGGACACCGGCCTTTCACGCCGGCAACACCGGTTCAAATCCGGTTGGGGACGCCAGTCATGAAAAAGGAGTCAGCCAAGGTGGCAGACTCCTTTTTTTCTTATCACCAGCCAAGCCTTTCCAACTATCTTCTTTATCTTCCCCTGCACCACATTACCGCCAACACCTGGAAATAAGGATTTCATCAGCTATCTACAAAAAAAGCTATAATATCAATAAGTTACACGCTAGAATCCTGTCCCGTCCCGGTCCCGCTGGAGGATTGTATCCTTGCGAAAATTAAAATCATCCTTTTTGGGATAATCCACCATATAGTGTAAGCCCCGGGATTCTTTTCGCCGTCCGGCACAGCGGATTATCAATTCCGCGACCACAGCAATATTGCGGAGTTCCACCAGATCAGGGGTAAGGAGATAGTCGTGAAAATGTTCACGAATTTCTTCCAGAACCGGGCCTAGACGCCGGCGAACCAATTGCAGCCTCTTTTCTCGCCTGACAATTCCCACGTAATTCCACATAAGGCGCCGTATCTGATCCCAGTTATGACTGATGAGAACATTTTCCTCTATGGACCGAGCCTTGCCCGTCCTCCAGTCTGCGACCTGTACATCGCGACCCTCATGGACAATATTTTCCCAATGGTCTCGCAGCCAGAGAGCCGAGCGGTGAGCAAAGACCACTGCCTCGAGCAGGGAATTGGAAGCCAGCCGGTTTGCTCCATGCAGGCCTGTGCAGGAAACCTCCCCCAGGGCCAGAAGATTATCCACCGTACTCCTCCCCCACACATCCACAAGCACGCCGCCGCACATGTAATGCGCAGCCGGAACCACTGGTATTGGTTCCCGGGTTATATCCACACCATACTTCTTACAGGTTGCATAGATGGTAGGGAACCTCTCACGGACAAAATCAGCCGGTTTATGTGTAATATCCAGATAAACGCAGTCCGCTCCAGAGGACTTCATCTCCGCATCAATACCTCTGGCCACAGCGTCCCTGGTGGCAAGATCGCCCCGGGGATCGTACCGCTGCATAAAGGGTTCACCTTTTTCGTTAACAAGAACCCCTCCCTCCCCCCGTACTGCCTCAGAAACAAGAAAGTTTTTGGCCTCGCGATTAAAAAAACAGGTCGGATGAAACTGAACAAACTCCAGATTTGCAACCTCTGCCCCAGCGCGGTAAGCCATAGCCAAACCATCCCCTGTGGCAATGTCGGGATTAGTAGTATAAAGATACACCTTCCCACAACCACCTGTACAAAGCACGGTCACTGTTGCCCGCCAGGTCTCCACCTCCATTGTGCTCCTGTTCAACACGTACGCTCCCAGGCACCGATCTCGACCATTTACCGGTCGTCCTTTGGCTTTAGATTCCAACAGAAGATCTATCGCCAAGTGATCTTCCAGTACCCGAATATGAGGGTTCTCCTCAACCCTGGCCAACAGGGCCCGCTCGATTTCCCTACCTGTAAGATCAAAAGCGTGGGCCACCCGACGCGCTGAGTGCCCCCCTTCCATACCCAAATCAAACTCCTCTCCACCTTCCCCCTTCTGAAACGCAACCCCGAAACCCACCAACTCCCGCACCCGTTCAGGACCCTCTTCCACCACCAGCCGCACAACATCTTCGTTACACAACCCGTCTCCTGAGCGCAGCGTATCAGCCAAGTGCAACTCTGTCGAATCCCTCCCCGAAAGTACAGCGGCCACCCCGCCCTGAGCCAGGTTGGTCGCCGTGTCCACCCTGTCTTTCTTGGTTATCAATGTTACCTGACAGCGACCCGCTACCTTGAGAGCAAAAGAAAGACCCGCCACCCCACTGCCTACAACCAATACATCCGCCCAGTGACACATAAGGATATCCCGTATGGTTTCAGAAAAAGAACCAATGTTTCACGTGAAACATCAAGAAAAATGTTCACCCTAAAAAGAGAGTATAGTATACTCCCGGCAAACACGGTTAACAAGCTTACGGTATCTGTCCATGAAAAAGATGCAAACGAAAATCGTTGCCCTGGCCAATCAGAAGGGTGGGGTGGGGAAGACCACTACGGCCTTGAACCTTGGGGCGGCGGTTGCTGCCAAGGGAAAAAAGGTTTTGCTGGTCGATTCCGATCCCCAAGGTAATGCCTCAAGTGGGGTCGGCGTCTTCAGGTCGAATGAAGACAAACATCTCTACCACTGCTTCATGAACGACAGAGAAGCAACAGACTGTATTATGGCCACTGGCCTGAAAAACATGGATATCCTGCCGGGCTCCATCGACCTCGTAGGAGTGGAGATTGAACTTATCTCGGTGAAAAACCGTGAGAAACAACTGGCGAAAATCCTCAGGCCAGTGCGAGACAGGTACCACTATATCTTTGTTGATTGCCCGCCGTCTCTCGGGTTGTTGACCATTAATGGTCTGACAGCGGCGGACTCGGTTCTTATCCCTTTACAATGTGAATACTTTGCCCTCGAAGGACTGGCCCTGTTGGTCGAAACCATCCGCAAGGTCAAAAAAGGCCTGAACCGGGGCCTGTTTATCGAAGGCCTACTTATGACCATGTATGACCGCCGCAACCGGCTCACACATCAGGTAGCGAGTGAGATACAAAAACATTTCGGGGATCTGGTTTTCAAGACTGTGATCCCGAGAAATGTACGTCTCAGTGAAAGTCCCAGCCACGGTAAGACCATCCTTGAGTATGATAAATCAAGCACCGGGGCCAAAGCCTATATGAAACTGGCGAATGAATTTCTTCGGCGGAGTAAATAAACCATGAGCAACAAGAGCAGACTTGGCAGGGGAGTTGGGGCTCTGTTGTCCAACGACCCTCTCCAGGATGAGACAGATAAGTTTTTTTTGTGTGATATTGATAAGATAGAGCCAAACCCAAACCAACCTCGCAAGTATTTTGACAAAGAAAAACTGGAGAGCCTGGCCGAGTCCATCCGGGAAAGGGGAGTGATTCAACCCCTGCTGGTCAGCCAGGGCAAAGGCAACAGGTACACCCTGATCGCCGGCGAACGACGGCTGCGGGCAGCGCGAATGGCCGGGGTGGAAGAGGTTCCGGTGGTCGTAACGGAGTCAGGAACAGATAACGAAAGCCTGGAACTGGCCCTGATAGAAAACATCCAGCGCCATGACCTCAACCCGATCGAAGAGGCTACGGCTTATAACCGCTTGATCGACGAATTCAACCTGACCCAGGATGAGGTGGCAAAAAAGGTGGGACGCAAGAGATCCACCATCAGCAATGTCCTGCGGCTGCTCAACCTTCCGGAAACGATCCAGTTGGATGTGGCCCGGGGCGTACTGTCGGAAGGGCATGCCAGGGTTCTGCTGCGGATCAAGGATGACCCGGAAAAACTGCAGGAAGTCAGAAACCGTATTGTTACCGAGAAACTCTCGGTACGTGAATCCGAGAAGATATGCAAACGACAAAAGATCAAAAAGACACAAAGGCCATCTCCTGCAAAAACAGGTCGGTCCGCTGATGAGCTGCCGCAAACCTATTGCAAGGCCCTGGCGACCCAGTTGACCAACCGCCTCAATACCAAGGTCCGGATCATCCAGAACGGGACCAGGGGCAAACTGGAAATCGAGTATTATTCAAGCGATGACCTGGACAGACTGGTGAGCATGCTGACCGGCTGATAAAAAGGGCAGGGGATAAGATAAAATGGATAGTCCCCGTCCAGACCATGATCAGTCCTGAGCCGGGAGAGGGTGAAGCAAAACCAGTGACAGATCGATATACGGGCAAGGGAACAGTGTGAGAGTCCAAGGTGAAGCGACAGCGGACAATGAATAGCTCGAGCGCATTGGTCGTGCCAGCTGCAACGTTGAAGATCGGACTTTTTACGCCATCCGACCGGGGAGCGGTATTGGCCAACAGATTGAATCCTCCGGGTATCAACTTTAAGACGATGAGGTGATGTTATGGCCCTCATGCAGATAACCATTATCCCCCTTGGCACAGGAACCCCGAGTGTCGGCGATTATGTAGCCGATGTGGTTCGCTTACTGGAGGACAGGGAGATACCCTGCGTGCTGAATGATATGGGGACGGTTATTGAAGGAGAGGTGGATGAACTTGTGGCCCTGGCCCGGGACCTCCATGAGCTGCCGTTTATCAATGGTGTGGAAAGGGTGGTGACCCAGATCGTCCTTGATGACAGGCGAGACAAGAAACAGGGACTCGGCGAAAAACCACAGGCTGTGCGCAGGAGACTGGAAAAAGGATCAAAATGAATAAAAAACCCCAACTCCGCAAAACTCCATTTGTATTGATCACTGTTTTTCTTTTCATATGGTTGATAGGAGTCAGCCTCGGCGAACCAACAAGGGTCCTGGAACAGGCATGGTCTATCTGCCTGGCATGTATCGGTATAGGGTAGACCTATGGAAAAGATTCGCATATGGGTACAGATGCTCTGGACCATGCTGGTAAATGGTTTCCTGGGATTCCCAAGTACTGGAAATATTTATCAGGGACCACTCAAGGTTATCTGTTCTCCAGGGCTCAACTGTTATTCCTGTCCTGCAGCCACAACATACTGTCCCATCGGCAGTATTCAACAGCTCCTGCTGGGAGTGCGGTTTTCATTACAGACCGGACAGTACTATGTGGGAACCTTTGTGATCGGCTCCATCGGTCTTCTGGGAGCGGTTTTTGGCCGATTTATATGCGGTTGGGCATGTCCGTTCGGAATGATACAGGAACTGCTGCATAAAATACCCTCACCGAAATACAGTATTCCTCCCCTGCTCAACTGGGCAAAATATCTCTTTCTCGTTTTCTTTGTCGTCATTTTTCCCCTTATCCTGGTCGATCAGTTTGGTCTTGGACAACCGTGGTTTTGTAAATACGTCTGCCCGGCCGGGTCGCTGGAGGCGGGGATTCCCATGATCATCCTGCAGCCAGACCTGCGTTCGACATTGGGGTGGCTCTACGTCAACAAGATGTCCATTCTTGCCGGCTTTATCTTCTGGTCTGTAATATCTTCGCGTCCGTTTTGCCGGACCACCTGTCCCCTGGGTGCCTTTTATGGCCTGTTTAACCGCTTCCGGCTGATTAAGTTGCAATTAGACCCGGATGCATGTACAAAATGCGGTGCCTGTCATACTGTGTGTCCGGTTGAAATCCGGTTCAACGAGACCCCGGACAGTCCTGAGTGTATCAGCTGTATGAAATGCCTGACCGGGGCGTGCAGTTTCAATGCGATTTATCTGGAAGTGGCCGGCTTTCCGGTGACCGGTAAAACTATCCGGCAAAAGGCATCCACCCACTCCTCAGCCCGGGAAAACTGAAAGAGAGTTTGCCTGGGCATTAGAGACATCAGATAAAAAACAGGTCGAAAACCTCCGGTTAAAAGAGGCTCTCAGAAATTTCTTCGGGCCGGAAAATATCCTCTGACACTTTTTATACCCATGCGACAACTGATCTGTATCATACTCTTTCTTCTTGTGTTTTCAGGAACCTCATCGGCCATTGCCGAGATGGTTTCCATCAGCGGCGACAATGTGAACATGCGGTCCGGACCGGGTACCAGGTACCGGGTTCTCTGGATCCTTGGGGAAGGTTTTCCCCTGAAAGTACTTAAGCGGTCCGGTAACTGGCTCCGGGTCAAAGACTTTGAGGGCACCATTGGCTGGGTGAATAAAAAACTGGTCAATCGAACCCCGCACATGATTGTCAAAGTCCATAAGAATTCAAAAAAAAGGATCAATGTCCGCAGCGGACCGGGTACCAAGTATCGAATTGTTGCAAAAGCTTACTACGGAGTGGTATTTAAAACACTGGAGCGCAAAAACGGCTGGGTAAAGGTCGAACATCCCGGGGGGGTGACAGGGTGGATAAAGCGCACCCTGTTGTGGGGATTCTAACGCTCCGTAGAAAAGGGCGCTGTATCGTCTATGCAGGAGTTTTAAAGCGAACAAAAAAACCCGCTCATCGAGGACGAAGAGCGGGTTGGGAATCGTGGCGGAGAGAGAGGGATTCGAACCCTCGGTGGAGTATAACCCCCACACTCGCTTAGCAGGCGAGCACCATCGGCCAACTCGGTCATCTCTCCGAAAGACAGCTGTACTTATTTGGCGGAGGGAGTAGGATTCGAACCCACGGTACTTTCGTACAACGGTTTTCAAGACCGCCGCCTTAAACCACTCGGCCATCCCTCCGGATAGGGTGCTAAATACCATTTCACAGGGAGACTGTCAATATTCTCCTCGTGTTTGAAGGTTTATGAATACGAATAAACAAATACCGGTTACAGAGCAGGAAAATGAGCTCAAAAACCTGAGCTGTCTCTACGAAATTACCAAACATCTCGCCTCGGCTTCCAACCTTCAGGACTGCCTGGAGAAGGTGGTGGCCACCTTGGCGGCGGAAAAAGATATGGACAATGGTACGGTGACCATTGTCAATCCGACCACCGGAGAACTGGAGATTGAGGTGGCCCATAATATCACCGCCGAAGCTCGTCGCCGCGGACGTTACAAGCTGGGGGAGGGAATAACCGGCAAGGTTGTGGCCACCGGCGAACCGATCCTCGTCCCGCAGATAGGTGATGAACCTCTCTTTCTCAACCGGACCAGGACCAGGGGAGATGAACGTAAGAAAAAGGCTTCTTTTCTCTGTGTTCCCATCAAGGTCAACGGCCAGTCCATAGGCGCCCTGTCAATCGATCGGGAATATCCGGACGGGTTTGGCAGCCAGTCGGAAAATGACCTGCGTTTTCTGACCGTGGTTTCCGGACTCATTGCCCAGACCGTTCAGCGGGTACAGAAGGTCAACGAGGAAAAAGAGGCCCTGCGTCAGGAAAATTCAAAACTGAGACGAGAGCTTTCGGCCCGAAACCGAATTGAAGAAATCATTGGCAATTCCTCTCGTATGCAGGAGGTTTTTGACATGGTGCACCGGGTCGCTGATTCCGGAGCCACCGTGCTGTTGCGGGGCGAATCCGGTACAGGCAAGACCCTGGTTGCAAAGGCACTGCATTATAACTCGAGACGCCGCAACGGACCCTTTGTGGTGGTCAACTGTTCAGCCCTGCCGGAAACATTGCTGGAAAGTGAACTCTTCGGGCACGAAAAAGGGGCATTTACCGGAGCAAATTCGCGCAAGAAAGGACGATTTGAGGTGGCCAAGGGGGGAACACTGTTTCTGGATGAAATCGGTGAAATAAGCCCGGCTGTACAGGTAAAGTTACTGGGGGTGATCCAGGAGCGCACCTTTCAGCGTCTCGGGGGCAGCGAGATCCTCAAGGCGAACATCCGGCTGGTAGCTGCTACCAACCGGGATCTGGAGAAAGCGGTTCAGGAAGGTCATTTCCGCGAAGATCTCTACTACCGTCTCAACGTCTTTCCGGTCTATCTTCCACCTTTAAGGGAACGACGCACTGATATCCTGTTACTGGCCGAGTATTTTCTCGACAAATATGCCAAGGAAAACAACAAGGTTATTCGCCGGATTTCCACCTCGGCCATCGACCTGCTCATTCAGTACCACTGGCCTGGAAATGTCCGGGAACTGCAGAACTGCATGGAACGGGCCGTTCTCATCTGCGACGGCGAGACCATCAAGTCCATCCACCTTCCTCCCACTCTCCAGAGTGCCGAGACGGTCAGCTCGGACAAACCTCTTTCCCTGGCCACGGCTGTGGAAAATTTTGAACGTGAGCTCATTATCGACGCCCTTAAAAAATGCAGGGGCAACCAGACCCGGGCAGCAAAATATCTGGACACCAGCCTGCGCATCATCAACTACAAGATCCACAATTACAGGATCGATCCCAAACAATTCAAGACCAGATAATGGATATCCTGCTTCATGTATGCTGCGGTCCCTGTACGATCTATCCGCTTTCAAGGCTCAGGGAAGAGGGACATGTTGTCAAAGGTTATTTTTTTAACCCGAATATTCATCCCTACCGGGAGTTCAAGCGACGAATCGCGTCCCTGGTAGAGCTGGCCGATAAAACAGGATTTACGGTCGAAATCGACCGTAATTACGGCCTCATCCATTATCTGCGCCAGGTGGTTTTCCATGAACAGCAGCGATGTCAGATATGTTACGACATGCGCCTGGAGCCGACGGTGAAAAAAACGGTGGAGCAGGGTGCTGACGCATTTACCACAACCCTGTTGTATTCCCGATATCAAAACCATGATCTTTTGAAAAAGAAATGCGAAGCCCTGGCTGAAAAATACGGAGTACTTTTTTATTATGAAGATTTCCGGGAAGGATGGCAGGCAGGCATTGACGGCTCCATAGATATGGGGTTATACCGACAGCCATACTGCGGATGTATCTACAGTGAGCAGGAACGGTATGACAAAAAATTGCGCAAAAAGAAACGAAGATAACCACGCAGGAGTTACAGCAAGATGGTCAATATCATTGTCCTGGCAACCAGCAACCAGAATAAAGTCAGGGAATTTAAGGAATTGCTCAAGGATTTTCCGGTGGAGATAAAATGTCTCAAGGATTACGGGTCGTTGCCAGGGGTGGTGGAAGATGGAGTAACCTTTGACGACAATGCATACAAGAAATCATCCCATTACGCCAGGGTACTCGGACTGCCCTGTCTTGCCGATGATTCCGGTCTTGTGGTAGATGCCCTGAACGGAAAACCAGGTGTTTATTCCGCCCGCTGGGCCGGGGAAGATGCCACGGACCGGGATAACTGCGAAAAGCTGCTCAAGGAAATGGAAGGAAAAAAAGACCGCAGTGCCAGGTTCATGTGTGTGCTGTCCCTGGCCACACCGGGCGGTCCGGCCTTGACCTGGGAAGCAAGCTGCGAGGGGGAGATTACCACGGCGCGGCGAGGTGAATCGGGTTTTGGTTATGATCCGGTATTTTTCTATCCGCCATTGGGCAAGACCTTTGCCGAAATTCCCATGGAGGAGAAAAACAAGGTCAGTCACCGGGGCAAGGCCATGGCCGAATTTGTTGCCGAGTTTGACAAGGTTCTGGTCTGGCTGAAGCAGCGTCTCATGGAACAAAAGCCCCCAAAACCGGATCACTCGGAATGGGAAAAAGAAGAGTAGGTAGAAAAGAAATATCAGGATGGGTATGTGGCGACGGTATTCTCTGTCGCCCACCTTCACCCTATTTCCATTTCTTCCTTGAGACTACGTTTAAAGAGCTCTTCCACCGCCAATTTACAGTCTCTGCCCTCATACAGAACCTGGTAGGTCTGTTCCAGGATAGGCATTTCCACGCCTGTTTTTTTTGCCAGATTAAAGCAGGATTTTGTGGTTTTCACACCTTCAGCCACCATGGTCATTTCGGCCAGTGCCTGGTCCAAACTCTTTCCCTGGCCAAGTTTCAAACCAACTGTCCGGTTGCGGCTCAAACTGCCCGTACAAGTCAAAACCAGGTCGCCAAGCCCTCCAAGCCCGGAAAAAGTGAGAGGGTGGGCGCCCAATTTGACTCCAAGACGGGTTATCTCAGCCAGGCCACGGGTTATAAGCGCAGCTCTTGTGTTCAGGCCATAACCCAGTCCATCGGCGATACCGGCGGCAATGGCGATGACATTTTTCATGGACGCGGAAATTTCCAGCCCGATCACATCGATGCTGGAATAAACACGGAAAAATGTAGTGGAAAGCAGGTGCTGTACAGCACGAGCTGCATACTGCTCTTTAAAGGCCACTGTAACCGCTGTGGGTTGCCCAGCCGCCACCTCTTCGGCAAAACTCGGTCCTGAAAGAACTCCTAAATAGAGTTTTTTTTCCTTTCCAATCTTTTGCAGTTCATCGGCCATGACTTGAGTCATGGTATGGTGTGTATCTATTTCAATACCTTTAACCGCCGAAACAAGGCAGGTGTCCTCAACGAGCAGGGGAGCCAGCAGGGAGAAAACCTCCCTGTAACCATGTGAAGGCACGACCATGAGCACACATTGACACCGGCTGACCACACTGATATCATCTGTAGGCTGTACGTTTTCCGGTAACCTCGCGCCTGGCAGGTATTTTTTGTTTTCCCGGTCACGGAGAAGTGCTTCAGCATGCTCGGAGCGATGCGACCAGAGATATACCTCTTCACCCTTGTCTCCAAGCAGCTTGGCCAGGGCAGTACCCCAGCTTCCAGCCCCGATTACAGCGGTTTTTTCAATCTTCTTTATCCCCATCTGTCCCGTCCGCTTCATCCACTTCTTCTTCCCGGGCCAGCATGGACATGGCAACAACCTTTTCACCATTATCCAGGTTGATCAGGCGCACACCCTGGGTATTTCGCCCGATAATGCGGATAGTGTCCACCGGGATACGGATAACCTTGCCTGAATTGGCAATCATCATAACCTGGTCTGTATCTTCAACCTGAAGCGCGCCAACGACCATTCCGTTCCTCTCACTGGTCTTGATGGCAAAGACACCCTTGCCCCCTCGGTTCTGGAGCTTGTATTCAGAAACTGCCGTGCGTTTTCCATATCCGTTTTCCGTCACGGTGAGGATGGACTCGTCACCCTGCAGCACCACCATGCCAACCACTTCGTCTCCTTCACCAAGGGTGATACCTTTGACACCGGCTGCTGTCCGGCCCATGGTCCGTACGTCAGATTCATGGAAGCGGATAGACATACCGTTTCTGGTGACCAGGAATATCTCATCTTCACCGGAAGTAATTGCAGCAGACAGGATTTCGTCATCTTCACGGATTGTCAGCGCTATCTTTCCTTTTCTGAGCGGACGCTTGAATTCGGCCAGGCTGGTTTTCTTGATCCTTCCCTTTCTGGTGACCATGAAGACTGTCTGGGATTCATCGGCTTCTGCCAGATTGGATACCGGCAGAATTGCCATGACTTTTTCTCCTTCAGCCAGTTCCAGCAGATTGACAATGGCTTTCCCCCGGGCTGTACGTCCTGCCAGAGGAAGCTCATATACCTTGCGCCAGAACACCTTGCCGTAATTTGTAAAAAAGAGAAAGGTATCAAGTGTGGAGGCAATATAGAGTCTGGTGACAAAATCCTCTTCCAGTGTTGTCATTCCCTTGACACCTTTACCGCCACGCCTCTGGGCCCGGTACAGGGTAATTGGATTACGCTTTATATATCCGGCATGGGATACGGTAACCACCATTTCCTCAGGTGTAATCAGGTCTTCGGGGAGGATCTCATCCGGCGCGTCTATTATCTCTGTCCTCCGCTCATCGCCATATTCTTCCCGAATTTTTTCAAATTCTTCCCGGATTATCTGTATCACCAGGTTATCGTCGGCTAATACCTTTCTATACCATGCGATTCGCTCAAGAATCTCTTCGTAATCTTTAATTATCTTGTCACGTTCCAGGCCGGTGAGCCGTTGCAGACGCATATCAAGAATAACCTGGGCCTGCAGCTCGGACAGTTCAAAACGGCGAATCAGTTCGCCCTTTGCCTCGGCCGGGCTTGCCGATGATTTGATAAGCTGGACCACCTCGTCGAGATTGGATATGGCTATCTTAAGTCCTTCCAGAAGATGGGCTTTTTCTTCAGCCTTGCGCAGCTCATAGGCTGTACGACGGTAAACCACTGTTTTGCGGTGCGCTATAAAATGCTCGAGCATCTGCTTGAGATTGAGAATCTCCGGCCTGTTATTGACAATACAGAGCAGGATGATACCAAAACTCTTTTGCAGTGGTGTCATCTTGTAGAGCTGATTAATGACTATTTCCGGTATTTCATCCTTTTTCAGCTCCAGTACGATCCGCATCCCGTGGCGGTCGGATTCATCCCGAACCTCGGAAATGGAGGTGATTCTCTTTTCCTTGATCAGCAGGGCAATCTTTTCTACCAGCGATGCTTTGTTCTGCTGGTAAGGAATTTCAGTTATTACTATGGATTCATGGCCATTTTTACGCTGTTCGACGTGGGTGCGAGAACGCATGATCACCACACCGCGTCCGGTCTCGTAGGCCTCCCGGATCCCGGCCCGGCCGCAGATAAAACCACCGGTGGGAAAGTCCGGACCAGTGATGATGTCCATCAACCGGTGAACCGTGATATTGGGATCTTCAATCAGGGCAATGAGGCCATCAATAACCTCTGTCAGGTTATGGGGTGGAATCTTTGTGGCCATCCCCACCGCAATACCTTCAGCACCGTTGACGAGTATATTGGGTATTCTGGAAGGTAAAACAGACGGCTCCAGAAGGGAGTTGTCATAGTTGGGTATAAAGTCAACGGTTTCCTTGTCCAGATCGGCAACTATCTCCTGGTCGAGCTTGGTCATGCGTGCTTCGGTATATCGCATGGCCGCCGGTGCATCCCCGTCCATGGAACCGAAGTTACCCTGACCATCCACCAGGGGATAGCGCAGGGAAAAATCCTGGGCCATACGGACCAGGGTGTCATAGACCGCTGTATCTCCATGGGGATGATACTTACCTATGACATCACCGACAATCCGGGCTGATTTGACAAAGGGCCGGTTATGGGTGACTCCCAGCTCACGCATGGCAAAAAGAGTGCGCCTGTGCACCGGTTTGAGGCCATCACGCACATCAGGCAGGGCCCGACCTACAATGACCGACATGGCATAATCCAGGTAGGATTTGCGCAGTTCTTTTTCAATGGAAATGGTAGGATTCTTTTGTTGATTTTGTTCTATTTCAGTCGTCATATCAGTACGCTAATTACACATATAAAAGAAGGATTTTCTTATTACCATCAAAACTCAGAAGATGGCTTTGCCCGGAAGATAACATCACCATTCCCACGGACAAGTGGTTTTTCCAAGGCGTAGCTATGTTTCCTTTTTAGCACCGGTGTCGAGTTTCGGTGGTCATCAATAATATGTTCATCTGCCGCTTCTGAACGGCAATCCTGGACAAAATCCACCGACCCACCAAGTCATATCAGATATCAAGTTCCGATACCTCCAGGGCGTGATTCTGGATAAATTCGCGCCTTGGTTCCACCTTATCACCCATGAGGGTAGTGAACATGTCGTCGGCCATTTCTGCGTCATCGATGGTGACCTGAACCAGGGAACGGTTTTCCGGGTTCATGGTTGTCTCCCAGAGCTGTTCGGGGTTCATTTCACCCAGACCCTTATAGCGCTGCAGATGACTGCCCTTGAAAGTCTCCTCCCGTACCATTCTTATCAGATCATGCCAGTTGTCGGCCTGGATCTCCTTTTCAGTTCCGGAAGCCGTGGTACGGATAATGGTAAAACTTCCTCTCAGGTAGTCACGGATCCGGGGATAAATTTCCAGTCCATGCCTGTATTCGGCAATCAGGGGAATATTTGGACCCAGAGTGGTCATGGCATGGGAACGACCGCGAAAGGCCACATCCACCTCATAACAGCTCGGCCGCCAGCGGCAGGAGCGAATATTTCCTATCACCGGATTGAGCACTTTCAGTTTGTCTACCAGATCTGCGATAAACTGCCGTTCGACGAACTGATCTGCGGAATGGACGTTGTTTTCCAGAAGAAAAATGGTCATCTCTTCCTGGATATTGAGCCTTTCCAGGTACGCGGACAGTCGCTCAAACAAAGAGAGCTGGCGCAGCATGGCCACCATTTTCCCGCCCTCGATCTCTTCGTTGTTCTGGCTCCGAATACGGATGAACTGACTTGCCTGGTCATAGAGATAATCATTGAGGGAATCATCATCGAGAAAGTAGAGTTCTTTCTTGCCCCGGCCCAGCCGGTAAAGGGGAGGCTGACCAATATACACATGGCCTTTTTCGATAAGAGGCAACATTTGCCGGTAAAAGAAAGTTAAAAGGAGGGTCCGGATATGGGCCCCGTCCACGTCGGCATCGGTCATGATGATGATCTTATGATAGCGCAGTTTTTCTATGTCAAATTCATCCCGGCCGATTCCGGTTCCAAGAGCGGCGATAAGATGTTTGATCTCTTCACTGCCCAGTATCTTGTCAAAGCGGGCTTTTTCCACGTTCATTATCTTGCCGCGCAGAGGAAGAATAGCCTGGATGGACCGGTCACGACCCTGTTTGGCCGAGCCGCCTGCCGAATCTCCCTCGACTATAAATATTTCCCTTTTGGCCGGGTCCTTGGACTGGCATTCGGCCAGCTTGCCGGCCATCATCACTGACAATCCGCCTTTTTTGCGTGAAAGTTCCTTGGCCCTCCGGGCCGCCTCCCGTGCCCGGGCTGCATCCACAGCCTTGGAAAGAATTTTCTTGGCATCGCCTGGATGCTGTTCCAGGTACGCGCCCAGTTTTTCATTACAGATAGATTCGACAATGGATTTTACTTCCGAATTACCAAGTTTGGTCTTGGTCTGGCCTTCGAACTGGGGATTGGGCACCCGGACCGAAACCACACAGGTCAATCCCTCACGCACGTCATCGCCACCCATTTTGGCCCGCAGATTTTTGGGCACCATGTCGTCACTGGCATAGCGGTTGATGCATTTGGTCAGGGCAGCCCGGAATCCGGCCACATGGGTACCACCTTCCCTGGTGTTGATGTTGTTGACAAAGGAGAAAAGGCGTTCTGAGTAACCGTCGAAATACTGGAAACATATCTCAACCTGGACTTGATCTTTTTCACCGGATATAAAGATTGGTTCCGGATGAACAGGGGTCCGTTTGCGGTTGAGATGCTCCACGTAGGAGACGATCCCACCTTCGAAATGAAACTTGTCCTCGGCACCGGATCGTTCATCCTTGAGATAGATGCGGACCCCACGATTCAAAAAGGCCAGCTCCCGGAGCCGGTTACGGACAATTTCGTATTTGAAAACCGTGGTTTCGGTAAATATCTCCGGATCAGGCTTGAAAACGATCATGGTACCGGTCTTCTCGGATTCACCCACCACTTCCAGATCACTGGTACGTACACCCTTTTCATATGTCTGACGGTAAACTTTGCCGTTGCGGCGGACCCTGGCCATGGCATATTCACTAAGGGCATTGACCACCGACACACCCACTCCGTGCAGACCGCCTGATACCTTGTAGGTGGAGTGATCAAACTTGCCGCCCGCATGGAGAGTGGTCATGACCAGTTCCAGGGCTGACATTTTTTCCGTTGGATGCATATCCACCGGGATACCCCGGCCGTTATCTTCCACCGAAACGGAGTTATCTTCGTGGATAACGACCCGGATTCGGTTGCAGTAACCTGCCAGGGCCTCGTCAATGGAGTTGTCCACCACCTCGTAGATGAGATGATGCAGTCCTTCCTCCGCAGTATTGCCTATATACATGGAAGGCCGTTTCCGAACCGCCTCAAGACCGTCAAGAACCTTGATCTGTTCCGCCCCGTAGGACGACTTCTGTTGCTCGCTCATAAAATCCTTTATGTAATTCCTAACCTACAGAATTATTCTGAAATCTCCTTTTGAAGGAGTTCCCTTTAAAAAATATAAGTCAATCGGATATTATCCGAAAAACAAACAGTTATA
Source organism: Desulfolithobacter sp. (assembly GCF_054025815.1). NCBI lineage: Bacteria > Pseudomonadati > Thermodesulfobacteriota > Desulfobulbia > Desulfobulbales > Desulfobulbaceae > Desulfolithobacter > Desulfolithobacter sp. Next base: position 74,004 of record NZ_JBPMMS010000010.1, read on the forward strand.
CTCTCCCATCCATCTTTTCGCCAACACAGTATCCCGTCAGAGGCACTACCTGTGCTGTGTAGGATCATCCGTCCCTGTTCAAGGGCACTGGCAGGTTACAGCTTCATTGGCATGATGATGGATAAAAACCCTTCATCATCGGGTGACGTTATCAGGCAGGGACTTTCATCGGAGCTGATGGCTGCTTGAACTACATCGCCCTCCATGACCTGCAGGGTATCGATGAAGTAACGGCAGTTGAAACCGAGAAAGAGAGGTTCTCCGGCATAGTCAACTTCAAATTCATCCTTGGCCGAGCCGAAATCCGCATTCTGTGAGGTGACCACCAGGTGGTTATTCTGTATTTCCATCTTGATGGCATGAAACATGTCTTCGGTAAAGAGATTTATTCTCTTTAATGAATCAAGAAATCGTACCCTGTTTATATTAATAATGTTATCTCTGCTTATCACATTGAGAATACTACGGTAATCTGGAAAATCTCCTTCCATGAGACGGACAATAAGCAAGGATTCATCACTTTTGAGTACAGCCTGTTTTTCCTCGATTCCTATCTTGAAGGCCGAATTTTCTTCACAGAATTTACGTATTTCCTGCACACCTTTACGAGGAATAAGAGTGACAGGATTGAGAGTCAGACCCTCAAATGCATTTCCATCCACCTCTTTGGTCATGATGGTGAGGCGATGTCCATCAGAAGAAATCATTTTCAGATATTTTTTCCCGTCGATCTCTTCTTTTTCCAGAAGTCCGGCCGTGAGGCTGTACATATTTTCCTTGTCATGGGCTATGGAAAATATGGTTTTATCAATCAAATCACCGAGAATATCTCCTTCCATATCCACCAGTAGGTCTTCATTGAATCCAGGAAAATCAGGAAATTCATCAGAAACCATACCGGCCAGTTTATAATGGGCAGGACCGGCGCTGATCTCAACCCAGTTATTCTCTTTTTCGATAAAACTGAGGGTGTCAGAGGCAGATTCTCTGGTTATTTCAAAAAGTTTTTTAGCCGGCAGGGTCAGTTCTCCTTCCTCGAAAACTTCGGCAGGGACAGTCTGTTTAAGACCTATTTCCAGATCTGTACCAGTAAAGATTATGCGATTTTTCTCTACTTTAATCAGAACATTGGACAAGATAGCCAGTGTACCTTTCTTGCTCGTTATGTTCTGCTGGGCGCCAATGGCTCTGAGGAGATCAGTCCTGGAGATGTTAAAATGAAACGCCATAATAAATTCCTTTATTATATTCTAAAATTTGTTGTTTTTATTAGCGGTGTTAATTTGTGGATATTTATTATAATATACTGGAATTATTGTAAGTTTATATTAACAGCATCGTTTGGATAATTTATTGGCATTTTGTGTATAAACGACTTTTCCTTTCTTTGTACATGTTTTCAACACAGGTTTGAACAGACTGTGCACACTATTTTAAACATGTTTTTTGAAAGTGAGAATATTATAGCAGAAAAAAGCCTTTTTTACAACACTTAAACATTTTTAAAAAAATGGAAAATCGACCAGATAGAAAGATTTCTGACCTGTTGAAAGACCTGCTTGACAGCGGTGTTGCCAAGGGAGTGTTTCCTGGCGCGGCAGGAGGAATCTACAGAAAATTAACTAATGGAAATATAAAGGTATTTTCTTTTTCAGGTTCCACAGGATATGGAGAAAGGGAGCAAGAGGTGAATCAGAACACAGTTTTTGATCTGGCCTCGCTAACCAAACCACTGGTTACTACCCTGAGTTTACTTACACTCATCGGTGAACAGAGGACCACTTGGGATACTTCGCTAGGCGACCATTTGGGGGCTGGAATAGGGTCTGATAAAAAAAACATACCCTTGAGGTATCTGGTATCCCATTGTTCAGGAATGTCTCCCTACAGACCATTTTTTAAAAGTTTCAGACCATATTGCAGCCGGGAGGGGCGAAAAAAACTATTGAGCCTCGTTGCCAGTGAACCGCTCCTTCATACACCGGGAGAATATTTTTGCTATTCGGATCTTGGCTTCATACTCCTTGGCGAAGTGGTTGAACAGTGCAGTTCCAGTTCCCTTGATAATTTCTTTCGCAAAAGACTGAGCAGATCCTTGGGTCTGGAAAGAGATCTGTTTTTTCGTCCTCAGCCATTCCGACAGCAAGTGAAAGACAGAGAGCGTTTTGCAGCCACGGAAAAATGTCTCTGGCGGGGCAGGGTGGTGCGGGGAGAAGTCCATGATGAGCATTGTTATCTCATGGGGGGGGTCGCGGGACATGCCGGTCTCTTTGGAACCGTCAGGGGGGTGCTGGGGCTATGTATGGCGATCCTGAACCACTGGCGCGGCCGGGCCATGTTGCCCTTTGATCCTGAACTGTTACAGGGGGCCTTAAAAAGGACAGGGAAGAAGACAACCTGGTGTCTTGGTTTTGATACTCCGACCCCGGGAAGATCTTCAGGTGGCAGATTACTTTCTCCTGACAGTGTGGGGCACCTGGGTTTTACAGGGACCTCCTTCTGGATAGATCCGGAAAAGGAGACAATTATAGTTCTGCTCACCAACAGGGTGCATCCTTCGAGGAAAAACCAAAAGATAAAGGAGTTCAGACCCTGGTTTCACGACCGGATCATCACTGCTCTGCAGGAGTTTGGGCACTGATTATGAGGTCAGGACTACTGCCGGGCCTTTTATTTATAATAGAAGAATGAAGGGTAAAAAAAAACCCCTGCCATAAGGACAGAGGTTTTTATATAAACAACATCTGCTTCCGTCAGATTACCACCAGCAAACGGTTTTGTCTGCGTCAAAAATTTTCTGTACCAGGATATCGTAATTGGGATTGTCAATATAGAGTTTGAACTCATCGGCATCCCGGTCGCGGTTGAGGATCTCAACCAGCTTTTTGACATCGTCGTTGGGCTCGGAACGATATACCTGCAGTATCTTCATTTTTGCTTCATCACTCATGACTGGTCTCCTTTCCTATTCAGCACAGGATGGCGGCGGTTCGTTGGTCTGCTTGGGCAGGCCGTAGGGAATGATCACATCGGCTTCCCGCATTCTCTCTCCAAGCTCTTCAAGGCTTACTTCCTTGAATTCAACACCCTCGGGCAGGTTTTCTGGAGCAGGGGCACCGCAGGTCAGGACTTCTCCTTCCATGTCATAGATCCAGGCTATGTTATCAGCCATATACTCTGACATGTTTGGGAACTCACCATTCATGACGACCGGATAGGCATAATGATTTTCAACCGCAAGACCAAGACCGGAACGGATGCCGTCGTTATAGGTCCGGTTGGCTATCAGGATGTATACTTTCAATGATTCCATTGTTCTCTCCTTACATTACGATGTACTTGCCGCATTCTTCAAGAATGGCGCCATGGAAGGCCTGTGTGCGCATCTGCTTGTCAGTGAGACCCCGGGGAATATCTTTGACCGTGTCATAACCCTCACAGGTGTAACTGTCGGCGCAGATTGCCATATCCTCTACATCAATGAGTTCGGAAAGTTCAACGAATTCAGGGCTCTTGGTGAGGTGGATGGATTTGAAGGTAAAAAATATCTTAACGCTCTTTCCGGCACGTTTCGCAGCCTTTGTCAGGCCGAGAATATGGCGCATGTTTTGCGGAGAGGTAACAAATATACCGAGTTTATTCGGGTCAGCAGCCATTGGCTTTTTCCTCCTTGGGTGAAGTTAACAGCGTAAGGAATCAGCCTTTTTTGATAAAAAAGCTGATATATCCTGATTCTTCTTTCTCTCCAAGGTACTCGTGACCTGCACGCTCACACCAGCCTGGAATATCGTTCCTGGAACCAGGATCAGTGCCATCGACCTGCAGAATTTCACCAGACTTGAGCTTGCCGATTTCTTTTTTTGTGCGAAGCAGGGGCATGGGACAGCTAAGTCCTTTGGCGTCAAGTACAGATGTTACCTCCAGTCCCTCAGGAGCTACTTTGAAATCACTCATTTGATCCTCCTACCTAAGAAATAATGATGAAAGGGATGAAAACAGGAATGTTTTCATTGAATTACCGTATTTTTTTCTCTGGATGGACTATAGAGACAATACGGTATTGCTTTGTATACAGAAAACCACTTTGTCTGTCAAGTTATAATTGAACCGTGATTCAAAATTGTAATTGATGTTAACGTGTCAATTTCTTTAAACAAAATTAGATAAAAATTTGCGGATTTGTGGCCTTTATAGTCAACTGCCTTGACAAATATACCGGGCAACGGTAAAGAATTATTCCAGGAAGAGAGTATCGAGAGGATCTCATGTCGGAAAAACGATGAGCTGAAAGGGATTTCAGGTTCCCTGATCTCTTCGGTCTTCATCGGAAATTCAAGGAACAGAGAGGAGGGGAGTTTATGAGTGGAGAGAATTTATTTGGTAGTAAAATCAAACAGTTATATAATGTGCTATGCAAAGATGAATGGAATCCCACAGTCACAGGGATCATAGTCGCCTTTCTGAGTGTCATGATCATGGCATGGTGGAGACCGTGGGGAGCTGTTGGCGCCATCCGTAACTGGGGAGATTGGCTGCTCTACATTGTGGGATGGTATTCAGACACCGACATGCAGGAAATTGTCGGTTTCATAAACGATGAAGGAACAAGAATTCTGACAAAATCCGTGTGGTACAATTCAGGATCAGTTATTGGTCTTGGATTTGTGGGCGGTGCTTTCCTCTCGGCTTGTCTGGGTGGTCAATTTGCCCTTCGTTTTCCGCCAGTACGTGAACTTGTAAAAGCTGTCATTGCCGGTATCCTGATGGGTATAGGTTCCGCACTTGCCGGCGGCTGTAATGTTGGAGGCATGTACAACGCCATAGGTAATTTGTCCGCCAGCGGTTTTGCCATGTTTGTTGGTCTTGTTTTTGGTGTAGTCCTTGGACTTTGGCTTTTATACAAGGAGATGGAGTACATAACCTGGGGTTCAGGTGGAGCCAAAACCATTGAATTTCCCATGGCTGTACAGTTTATTCTCGGTCTTATCGCTCTGGCGGTTCTGGTTTGGGGTGCATACAACTACACCAATTTCGACGGAGACGACTACACCGATTACATCAACTCCCTTTCCGGTATTCTTATCATATCCGCCGGCCTTGGTTATGCCATGCAGCGCGGACGCTGGTGCATGGTTCAGGGGTTCAGGGAGCCGCACATGACCGGAGACTGTACCCTCGCTAAATCAGTTGCCTTGTCAATTTGCATTGTCGCTGTGGGCGCTGTCGTTCTCAAGTATGGGGTGGCCACGCGTTTTGATGGTGATCCGGTACTCGATCCCATGAACTATGTTCGCGGCACTTTTGGCTGGGGCGGCGTTGTCGGTGGCTTTATTTTCGGTCTCGGAGCCATGTTTGCCGGAGGCTGCGGTTCAGGAACTCTTTGGCGTGTTGGTGAAGGTCAGATCAAGTTGTGGCTGGTTGTTCCTTTTTTCGGTATATCAAACTCCATCATGACAGCCTGGTTCAGGGATATGGACTTTGAGGCAGATGGTGTGCTTGGAAAGTATGTCTACCTCCCTGACGTCATGGGATACGGGCCAACCCTGCTTCTGATCGGACTCTTGATGGCCCTGTGGTATGTGATTGTTACCTGGAACGAAGACAGCAATAAATTGATCGTTCCCATGTGATCCGCATACAGATAAACAATAACGAAAACGAAAGAATCGCGGTGCCCGGTTTTTCAGGGTACCGCGATTTTTTTTCTCCTATGGGTTAAAAAAAGTTACAATTGGGAGATAAGGAAAAAAAAGGAGCAATATCCGTGAACCATACGGGCCTTGATCGAAAGAATCTGCGCAGGCGGATTCTCGAAAAACGCAGTTCTCTGAGTCCGGTGGAACAGGAAGAGAAAAGCCGCCGTATCGAGAAAAATCTCATCAGTTTGCGGGTAACAGATGAAGCAGAAAGCATCTTTGCCTATGTCAATTTCCGGGATGAGGTTCGTACTATCGGATTTATAAACCGTTGCCTGGACGAGGGCAGGTTGGTATCGGTACCACTCACTATCGTTCATCCACCTGGATTGCTTGCAGTCCGGATAACTGATCCGGAAAAGGATCTCCGGGCCGGTTACTGCGGAATTCCAGAGCCTTTACCGGAACTGGCAGCACGCCGGAAGGTTGACCCGGCTACCATTGACCTGGTTCTGGTTCCTGGTTCTGTTTTCGACTGCCGGGGTGGGAGGCTTGGTTATGGAGGTGGTTTCTATGACCGGTTTCTCTGCAACCATGCCCCTGCCGCGAAACGTATTGGTTTAGCCTATGAATTGCAGCTGGTGGACGAAGTTCCGGTGGAATCCCATGATCAACAGATGGACATGGTGATTACCGAAAAGCGGATTCTTACATGCAGGAGATAGATTTCATGCGCAAAACAGCTATTTATAGAGATGATCTCTTTCTGGAACACGAACCGGGAATAAGCCATCCGGAATCACCAGATCGTCTGCGGGTCATCTATGAACAACTGGATGGGGGCGAGATAGGCTCGCGTTTCTTCTTTCCAGAGTTTACACCGGCGTCGGCCGCTGATATTACCCGCAACCATGACCGGGAGCTTTATGACAGGGTGCTTCAGACTTCCGGGCGCAGCCACGATTTTCTGGACGCCGACACCCAGACCTCGGCCCGCTCTTATGACGCGGCAATGTTGGCTGCCGGGGCGGTGATCGATGGTATCAGGCGGCTGCACGCCGGTGAGATGGATAACGGGTTCTGCCTGGTACGTCCGCCGGGCCATCATGCGGAAAAGGACCGTTCCATGGGCTTTTGCCTGTTCAACAACGTGGCGGTTGGTGCCCGCTGGGCATTGGCCAACCTGGGCCTGAAGCGGATATTTATTATCGACTGGGATCTGCATCACGGCAACGGTACTCAGCACAGCTTTTATGAAACAGACAATGTCCTGTACTGCTCTACCCACCAGTTTCCTTATTATCCCGGAACAGGGACAGTGATGGAGACCGGGCGGGGGAAGGGCGAGGGCTTTACTGTCAACGTTCCCCTGTCCGGAGGGCAGGGAGACATGGAGTATGCCCGTATATTCAACGAGCTGATAGTACCGGTGGGGCAACAGTTCGAGCCTGAGCTCATTCTTGTCTCCTGCGGATTTGATATCTATAACGGCGACCCCCTGGGAGCCATGGAAGTGACTCCGGCCGGTTTTGCCTACCTGACCAGGGTTATGGTCAGCCTTGCTGAAAAAATCTGCAATGGCCGGCTGCTGATTACCCTGGAGGGAGGTTACAATCTGCGTGGGATGCGGGACGGTGCCCTGGCTGTCCTTGAGGAACTTTGCGGTGAGCAACTCGGAGTAAAGCCATGGCTCGATTCGGCCACGGCCGGAAATATGTCGAGTTCGACGGTCCAGTTATCTGCTCTTGATCAGGCCATGAATGTAACCAGGTCATACTGGAAAATATAAGAGGGGAGCCGTTCGGAGTTTTTTTGTTTTGCACCGGGACAAATTTATGCGACACTGCACCTGACGGGTATTGAAAGTGACTCTGCGCAGCTGCAAGTTCAGCACATCTGGATTCAGATGAAAAAAGACGTCTTTTCAGGCAGTGATGACATTGCAGAAAGCTCGAACCAATACGTTGCAGGGCAGGGAATTCCACACACTCCTGGAAATGTACCGGTATTCCGGTTCTGATGACCATATGACGTGACCGATAAAAATGGGTTCAAAAATTCTCATAGCTGATGACGATGATCTTGTCCGTATGGCGGTGGAGAAGATCCTCACCATGTTCAGGCATGAAGTGGTTGCCGTTTCATCCGGGCGCGAGGTTCTTGAAAAGGTCAACGATGATTTCGATGTGATCCTGCTCGACATCAATATGCCGGATATGGACGGCTTTGAAACTCTCGAGGGACTGAACAATAAAAAACTGGATATACCGGTCCTTTTCCTGACCGGGGCCGGTTCCATGGATTATGCGGTCAAGGCGATCAACCTGGGAGCTTATGATTTCATGACCAAACCCATCGAAGACCTGGAACTGTTCCACGTCAAGATCCGCCGGGCCATCGAAAAGCGCAACTATGTCCGCCAGGAAAAGATTTACCGTCAGAATCTGGAAAAAGAGGTCCGTGACAAGACCAGGGAACTGGCCGAAAAGAATATTCTTCTTGAAAAGTACAGCCATCACCTGGAAAACGCCACCGTCCAGATAATGTCCAGTCTCCAGGCTGCAATGGAAGAAAAGGACGAATATACCGCCGGTCATACCCGCCGGGTCACCGAATACGCGATGATGCTGGCCGAAAAGATACAGCTCCCCGAAGAGGAGCATGTGATTCTGCGGCGGGCCTCCCAGTTCCATGATATAGGCAAGCTGGTCATCGACCTTTCCTGTATCCAGAAGCCGGGACGCCTTACGGCCGAGGAATGGGAGCTTATCCGCAAACACCCGGAAGTGGGGGCCAGTATCATCGAACCGCTTACTTTCATGGAGCGGGAACGCCAAACAATCAGACACCACCACGAGCGTCTCGACGGCAAGGGTTATCCCGATGGCATAGGTGGAAAAGATCTTGATACCCTCACCCGGATCATCACCATTGCCGACAGTTACGATGCAATGACCTCTCGCCGAAATTACCGTCGCAACCTTACCAGGGTGGAAGCTGTGGCCGAACTTCGAAACTGTGCTGGAACCCAGTTTGATCCGGAACTGGTCGAAGAGTTTGCCGAGGTTGTCCTTTCTGCCCAGTCGCTGTATAAACAGTAATCCAGACAAGGTGGTATACGACCATCAGTTACCGGGTGCTGTGGCACCTGAAACCCGAGATGTGCTGTTCGATGCCATGAATATTACAAAAAAGGAAGTTAAAAAAGTGGCCCGGCTTGCACGGCTGGAGCTGTCCGATGCGGAGATGGATCGCGTGACCCGACAGCTTGACTCCATCCTTGGCTACGTGGCCAAGCTCGATGAGCTGGATACCGGGAGCGTGGTTCCCACCACCCATACCCAGCAGTTGGTCAATGCCTTTCGCGACGATAAGATAAAGCCCTCTCTGCCCCGGGAAAAGGCCCTGGCCAATGCGCCCAGAGACAATGGCGAATGTTTTGTCGTGCCCAAGGTTATCACCTGAATCCAGGACAAAATCCGACCAACCATGAAAAATATCTGGAACCCCCGCTACCCGGTGATTTTCAGATAAACGAAACGTTCAATCCGGATAGATTATGGAACTACATACGCTGACTCTGTTCCAGGCCAGAAAACTGCTGGAACAGGGGGATATAACAGCCCTGCAGCTCACGGAAGCTCTGCTTGAGCGGATCGATGCGGTGGAAGACCGGGTCAAGGCCTATCTGTATCTGGACCGGGACGGGGCACTGTCCCGGGCCGCTGAGGCGGACAGGGAACGCAGGGAGGGCAGGGCAGGCGTCCTATGCGGTCTGCCCCTTTCCATCAAGGATGTGCTCTGTACTAAAGGGTTGCCCACCACCTGCGGCTCCAGGATGCTGGAAAATTTCATTCCACCATATGACGCCACTGTCATAAGGCGCTTGAAAGAGGAAGGGGCTGTGCTGCTTGGCAAGGTGGCCATGGATGAGTTTGCCATGGGCTCAACCAGTGAAAACTGCGCCTTCAAAACACCTGAAAATCCGTGGAAACCAGGATACATTGCAGGTGGATCAAGTGGTGGATCTGCCGCTTCGGTATCTGCAGGAGAATGCCTGGCCTCCCTTGGTTCGGATACGGGCGGTTCAATCCGCCAGCCGGCCTCTCTCTGTTCTGTGGTCGGGATGAAGCCCACCTATGGCCGGGTGTCCCGTTTCGGGCTGGTGGCCTTTGCCTCCTCCCTGGACCAGGTGGGTCCCCTGACCCGGGATGTGGCCGACTGCGCTTTGCTGATGAACGTTATCAGTGGATATGATCCCGGGGATTCCACCTCGGTCAAGCGTCCGGTACCCGACTACACAGCCAGTCTCAAAGAGGGACTCGGGGGAATCCGTATCGGTGTACCGGTTGAGTATTTTGGCGAAGGGCTGGACTCTGAGGTGGAAAAGACGGTCCGGGCCGGTATCGATATGCTCCGGGAGGCCGGGGCTGAAATCGTCGAGGTGTCGCTGCCCCATACCCAGTACTGCGTTGCTGTCTATTACCTGATAGCCCCGGCCGAAGCCAGCTCCAACCTGGCCCGCTTTGACGGGGTCCGGTACGGCTACCGCAACATGGAGGCTGATTCCCTTGTCGACATGTACAGCCGCAGCCGTTCCGAAGGGTTTGGAGATGAAGTCAAGCGGCGCATTCTGATCGGAACCTATGCCCTCTCTGCTGGCTATTATGATGCCTATTACAAGAAGGCATCTCAGGTCAGGACACTGATCATGGAGGATTATCAGAAAGTCTTTTCCAGCTGCGATCTGTTGGTATCACCGGTTACTCCGACACCGGCCTGGAAGATTGGCTATAAGAGCGACGATCCCCTGGCCCACTACCTCTCGGATATTTTGACCATCTCCGCTAACCTGGCAGGAATTCCAGGTGTTTCAGTCCCGGCCGGGTTTTCCGGTGACGGACTGCCAATCGGCATCCAGATGCAGGCGGCCCATTTCAACGAGGAAGTGCTGCTTCGGGCAGCCTGGAACCTGGAACAGAGGGCCGGTGTCAGAGAGAAGAAACCTGAGCTGTAGAAAAAATTTGACCATAGCTGGTGTCTGTCCAAAATGATGAAAGTGGCTGCAACCATGAATACCTGAATGGTGAAGCAGACGCGGAAGAGTTGCCTGTCTCGATATTCGAATGCCGGACAACAGCTGGATTCAGGGGTGAAATGATTTTGTATGAAACTCCACATTGCGGAAAATATTAAGGCCATAGTTCCCTATCCACCTGGAAAGCCCCTGGATGAGCTGGAGCGGGAATATGGGATAACCGATTCCATCAAGCTTGCCTCCAATGAAAATCCATGGGGTCCTTCACCTCTGGCCGTGGAGGCGATTCAGGGTTGTCTCACCGGTCTGCATCGCTATCCCGACGGTTCCAGTTATTACCTGACCAGGGCCGTGGCCGACCGGGTGGGTTGCGCCCCGGAAGAGATCGTTCTTGGTAACGGCTCCAACGAGGTGATTGAATTCCTTGTCAAGGCCTTTGTCGAGGCCGGGGACGAGGTAATCACCAGTCATCCATCCTTCCTCATGTACCAGAAGTTTGTCCAGGTCCGGGGCGGGGCAAACAGGATCATACCCCTGCGGGACATGACCCATGATCTGGAGGCCATAAAGCGGGCGGTTTCAGAGCGTACCCGGCTTATCTTTCTTGATAACCCGAATAATCCCTGCGGCACGCTGATTACCCGGAAACGTTTTGGAGATTTTCTCTGCACCCTGCCAGAGTCAGTGATAGTGGTGCTGGATGAGGCCTACGTGGATTTTGTCGATCCCGCCGAGCGGATAGACGTTTTGTCTTGTATACGGAAACCCGAATCTCTTCCGGCAGTGGTGGCCCTGCGGACCTTCAGCAAGGCCTTTGGGCTGGCTGGGCTGCGGGTCGGGTTTGGGATAATGCACCGGGACATTGCCGGCCTGCTCCACCGGGTCCGTCAGCCGTTCAATATCAATCTGCCGGCACAGGTGGGGGCTCTGGCCGCCCTCAAGGACAAGGACCATTACGAAAAAACCCTGAACCTGACCAGGGAGGGACGGCAGTGGCTCAGTGAGCAGGTGGAGGAACTCGGCTGTCGGGCTTACCCCTCGCACACCAATTTTTTTCTCATCGATGTGGGCGGTGATGCGACAGTTCTCTATGAATCCATGCTTCGTCAGGGAGTAATTGTTCGTTCCATGAAGGCCTACGGTTTTCCTGATTTTATCCGGATCACCGTGGGCACTGAAGCGGAAAACCAACGCTTTGTCGCTGCCCTGGCCTGTTCTCTCAAGGAGCTTGGCTATGTCGCAGGCTGAGCGGAAACTGGAGATCGTCACCATCGATGGACCTTCCGGGGTCGGTAAATCCACGGTCAGTCGTCTGCTGGCCTCCCGGCTGGGTTACACCTATCTTGACACCGGCGCCATGTATCGGGCCGTGGGCCTGGCCTGCGGGCGGGCCGGAGTGGATGTTCGGGACGAAGAAACAGTGGCCCGGTTACTCGATACCATGGTTATCAAGCTCCTTCCTCCGGACGAAGAGGACGGGGATGTGCGGGTTCTGCTCAACGGCGAAGAACTGGGACAGGAACTGCGCAGCCCGGAAACCGGGATGCTTGCCTCGAGGGTTTCGGCACTGCGGCCGGTACGGGACAGACTGACCCGTATGCAGCAGGAGATCGGCCGCCAGGGAAAAATTGTTGCCGAGGGACGGGATACCGGGACTGTGGTCTTTCCCGACGCAGCCTGGAAGTTTTTTCTCGATGCGAGCCCTGAAGAACGGGCCAGGCGGCGTATCGGTCAGCTTAAAGCCCGGGGAGTTGAGGTTGGCGAAAAGGAGATCCTTGAACAGATTATCCAGCGGGACCGCGACGACCGGCAACGACCCATAGCCCCTCTGAAACCGGCTCTGGACGCAGTGGTGATAAACTGCTCGACCATGGACGCCGGGATGGTGGTCGAAACCATGCTGGAACATATCCGCCGGTCAGTACCGGGGCAGGTCTTAGCTCCCCTTGGTCCGCCTTACCGCGGATAACGATCTCTGTTCTGTCCTTCCGGACCGTTTTCTGCTCCTCACTTTCTGTTGCAAAAAATGCGGCCAGCCCCTATGGCTGGCCGCTTCCCAAGAAGGAAAAGGAGAGGTGGACTCGCTGGCAAGACGCATCCACACCCCTATTGACCAAGCAGCGACATCGCTGCCCGGCCAATCACTGTGCCTGGGGCCAGGCCAAGACCTATAACCCCAAGCAATGCCAATCCTAGTACGGCTGAAATACCCGGAGAGTAGGTGAGTTTGATGGTTTCCTGCGGATCACTCATGTACATGTAACGCACCACCCGCAGGTAATAGTAGGCCGAGATGGTGCTGAAGATAACAGCACCCATGACTGTTCCGGTATAGCCAGCGTCCAGAGCCGTCTTGACGAGATAGAACTTGCCGATGAATCCTGCCAGGGGCGGAATACCGGTGAGAGAAAACATGAAGATGAGCATCAGCATGGCGGCAAGGGGATTGCTTTTGGCAAGGCCACGGTAATCGTCGAGCGATTCCCGCTGGTTATCCTTACCGGCAAGCAGGACCAGGATGGCAAAGGCGCCCATGTTCATGAAGCCGTAGATGAGGAGGTAATTCATGGTGGCGGACAGTCCCTCCGGGGTACCGGCCAGGACTCCGAGCAGGGCGTAACCGGCATGGGCAATGGCCGAATAGGCCAGCATCCGCTTGATCGAGGTCTGGGACAGGGCTGTGATGTTTCCCACCGCCATGGTCAGCAGGGCGAGAAAGGCGAGCAGAGTGCCCCACTGGTCATGCAGTTCCGGAAAACCATGAACCAGGACCCGGCCAAAAACTGCAAACCCGGCCGCCTTTGGTCCCACCGACATGAAGGCGGTCACCGCTGTCGGGGCCCCTTCGTACACATCCGGGGTCCAGAAATGGAACGGGGCCACCGCGGTCTTGAAACAGAAGCCGACGATCATAAGGCCAAGGGCGCCAAGAAGGACCGGGTTGGCGATCACGCCGGAATTGTTGATATAGTCGGCGATTCCAGAGATACTGGTGGTCCCGGTCAATCCGTAGAGCAGGGACATGCCGTAGAGCAGGATCGCCGAGGAAAATCCGCCCATGAGAAAATATTTCACCGCTGCCTCGCTGGCCCGCAGGTCTCCCTTGACCATACCTACCAGACAGTAGACCGACAGGGCCATCAGTTCCAGGCCCAGGTAGAGGACCATCAGGTCGCCGGCCGAGGCCATGATCATCATGCCCACGGCGGAAAAAACCATCAGGCTGTAGAACTCGCCCTGATGGAGACCCTTGACCCGGTTATGGTGTTCGCTCATCAGGGCGGTCATGATCAGCCCCATCAGGCAGATTACCTTGAAAAAGGCGCCATAGGAGTCGGTGAGAAACATCCCGCCAAAGCCGATGGTGTACCGTTCACCCAGTACCATACCCAGCACGGTCAGGCTGCCGAGAATGGTCAGCCAGGGCAAAAGCACCCGCTGTTTTCTGAAAAACAGATCCAGGAAGACCAGTCCGATTCCGATCCCCACCAGCAGCATTTCAGGCAGGACCGGTTCAAAAGCCGCCCAGGTGACAACTGTTTGTGTCATGATATGTTATTCCTCAGCCAGAAAAAATGGTTCTATATCCTGCCTCGTTCCTACATCGAAAGCTGGCGGACCTTTTCCACTGCGTCGGCCACCGTGGTGGTGCCGTGAACCTGATCGAGCAGGTGGGCCACCGACACATGCATGAAACTGAGCATGGAGTTCGGATAGAGTCCGATCCAGAAGATAAGCACTACCATGGGGACCAGGATGGCTATTTCCCGGCCGGTCATTGCCGGCAGGCCGACAACCTTGTCATTGACTGGATTGAAAAAGATCCGCTGGTAGAGCCACAGCATGTACCATGCCCCCAGGATAAGCCCAGTGGCTGCGAAAAAGGCGGTCCACGGCCGGTTGAGGAACCCGCCCAGCAGGATGAGAAATTCGCCGACAAAACCGTTGGTTCCGGGTAAACCTATCGAAGCCAGGGTAAAAAGCAGGAAAAAGGAGGCAAAGACAGGCATGGTGGTGGCCAACCCGCCGTAATCTGCAATGGCCCTGGTGTGGGTCCGTTCGTAGATCATGCCGATGGCCAGAAACATGGCCCCGGTGACCACCCCGTGATTGATCATCTGGAGGATGCCGCCCTCCATGCCCTGGGTGTTGAGTGAATAGAGACCAAGGGTGACAAAGCCCATGTGGCTCACCGAGGAATAGGCAATGAGCCGTTTGAGGTCGGTCTGGGCCACACAGATGATGGCTCCGTAGATAATGCCGATGAGAGAGAGAACCACCATGGGGATCATCATCTCCTTGGTGGCCTCAGGGAGAATGGGCATGGAGAAACGCAGGAACCCGTAGGCTCCCATCTTGATCAAAACCCCGGCCAGGATGACCGAACCGGCGGCAGGAGCCTCGGTGTGGGCGTCAGGCAGCCAAGTGTGGACCGGCCACATGGGTACCTTGACCGCAAAGGCGGCGAAAAAGGCCCAGAACAGGATCATCTGCAGTTTAAAGGAGTAGCTCTGTCCGGCCAGTTTCAGGATGTCGAAGGTGTTGCCCCCCGCCCTGTAGAGGGTGATGATGCCGATCAGCATCAGCAGTGAACCGATCAGGGTGTAGAGGAAGAACTTGACCGTGGCATAGAGCCGTTTGGGACCGCCCCAGATTCCGATGATCAGGAACATGGGAATCAGCATGGCCTCCCAGAAGATATAGAAGAGAAAAAAGTCCAGGGCGCAGAAAACGCCGATCATCGCCCCTTCCAGGAACAGCAGGGAGACAAAGAACACCTTGACCTTATCCTGGATGGAGTTCCAGGATACCAGGATCGACAGGGTGGTGATCAGGGTCGAGAGGAGAATGAAAAGGATCGAAATCCCATCGATGCCCAGGTGGTAGTTGATGTTGAAGGTGGAGATCCACGGATGGAATTCCGTAAACTGCATCCTGTATGTGGACTTGTCGAACAGAAACCACAGAGGCAGCGAAAGCAGAAGCTCGATGAGGCTGATTATCAACGCCATGAGCCGGATGGTGTGGCTGTTTTCGCGCCGCACGAACAGCAGCGACAGGCTGCCGATGATCGGGAAAAATATGAGTGCGCTTAAAAGTGGTACTGACATGATGCAGGTTCCATATGTTCAGTTTTGGGTTGCACGGGCCAGGGGTCGCGGTCATATCCCGCTACGTCCGTCTACCGGGTAAACATCCAGACAACGATGAACAGAGCGCTGCCACCCATCCAGGCCAGGTAATGGGAGACCTGCCCGTCCTGCAGTCTCTGGATCTTTTTCGACAGGAAACCAATACCCCGGGGAATGCCGTTGACGATGTTCTCGATGATCCCGAGATCAACGATCCGGAGCAGCACGTTGCTGCTGAAGGCCTTGGTTGGCTCCACCAGATAGTTGATGTAGATTTCGTCCATGTAGTACTTGTTCTTGAGCAGGGTGTAGAACCGGTTCCAGCGGGCGGCTATCTTCGCTGGCATCTCCGGGTGGAAGACGTACATATGCCAGGCCAGGAAGATACCGGTTCCACCGGCCAGGATGGACGATCCCATGAGAAGGGACTCGGCGTAGCTGGAGAGGTGTACCTCGGGATGACCCAGAACCGGGGTCAGGAAATGGGCCCACTTGTTATGGCCGCCGAGGATGGCCGGGATGCCCAGCCAGCCAGCTGCCACGGCACCCACGGCCAGTATCATCAGGGGCCCGGTCATGACCAGTGGTGTCTCGTGCAGGTGCGCCTTCTGCTCTTCGGTGCCGCGGAATTCTCCGTGGAAGATGAGGAAGAAAAGCCTGAAGGAGTAGAAGGCGGTGAGGAAAGCGACAAAGGTGCCGATGAACCAGGCGAATTTTCCGGCCCCGATGTGAGAGGCGAAGGCCATGGTCAGGATCTCGTCCTTGCTGAAGAATCCGGCCAGTCCCGGTACGCCGGAGATGGAGAGTGAGGCCAGGAGAAAGGTCCAGTAGGTGACCGGCATGTACTTCTTGAGCCCGCCCATGTACTTGACGTCCTGTTCATGGTGCATGGCGATGATGATCGAGCCGCAGCCCAAGAAGAGGAGCGCCTTGAAGAAGGCATGGGTAAACAGGTGGAAGATACCGGCTGAGTAGGCCCCCACGCCGCAGCCGATGAACATGTAGGCTAGCTGGCTCACCGTGGAGTAGGCGACCACCCGCTTGATATCGGTCTGCACCAGGGCAATGGTGGCCGCGAACAGGCAGGTGATGGTGCCGACGATGGTGACCACGTTCAGGGCAAAGGTGGAAAGTTCGAAAAGCGGGTTGCAGCGGGCCACCAGAAAGACACCGGCGGTAACCATGGTAGCGGCGTGGATCAGGGCCGAGACCGGTGTCGGGCCTTCCATGGCGTCGGGCAGCCACACATGAAGCGGTAGCTGGGCCGATTTGCCGATAGCCCCGCAGAAGAGCAGCATGGCGATGGTAGTCGGCAGGTCAAGCTGCATGCCGAAGATGGAAAATGTTTCGCCAATAATGGATTCAGCCTGGGAGAAGATCGAACCGTAATGGAGGGTGTCGAAGCTGAGAAAGAGAAGGAACAGGCCCAGGCTGAATCCAAAGTCACCGAACCGATTGACAATAAAAGCTTTTTTTCCTGCGTCTGCCGCAGAGATCTTTTCATAGTAAAAACCGATGAGCAGGTAGGAGGACAGACCCACCGCCTCCCAGCCGAAGAAGAGCTGGAGGAAGTTGTTGCCAAGCACCAACATGAGCATGGAAAAGGTGAACAGGCTCAAGTAGGCGTAAAAGCGGTAGTATCCGTCTTCGCCTTTCATGTAGCCGGCCGAGTAGATATGGACCAGCGAGCTGACGCTGGTCACCACGATGAGCATGACCACGGTGAGTTGGTCGACCAGAAAGCCCATTGACACCTTGAGGTTTCCGGAACTGATCCAGGTGTAGATGTCATGGTCGATGATGGTCCCGGACTTGACCATGAAAAAGGCTTTGAGCGCGCAGACAAACGAAGTCAGCACGGTGAGAATCGGTATCCAGTGACACCGTGCGCCCATCCGTTTGCCAAAGAGAAAGGTGACGACAAACGAGGCAAGCGGCAGAAACGGTATGAGGAGCAGATAACTTGGCATGATTATCCCTTCAACTGATTGGCACTGTCCACGTAGACTGTGCGCCGGTTGCGAAAGAGTGAAATAGCTATACCCAGGCCAATGGCTGCTTCGGCAGCAGCAACGGTGATGATGAAAAAGGTGAACACCTGGCCCTGCATGGAGTCCAGATAACGGCTCAGGGCAACCAGGTTCAGGTTGACCGCATTCAGCATCAGCTCGATGGATAGAAACATGATGATGATGTTTCGCCGGGTCAGAAAACCCAGGACGCCTATGGCAAAAAGAAGGGCCGAGAGCGTCATGTACCAGCTTAGGGGAATCACCGGGTCACCTCCTTTTCCGCCTCGTCGCTCACGCTGCCTGCAGCGTCGTTCTGGTTGAGGTGTACACTGTTTTTTCTTGCCAGAGTCAACCCGCCGATGACCGCGATGAGCAGGATCAGGCCGGCAATCTCAAATGGCAGGATGTTGGTGGTGTAGAGCTCCATGGCCAGGGCCTTGGTGTGGGTCGCCTCAATGACCCGCTCCAGGGGCCACAGTCCCCTGGCTCCCAGGGTGAATGCCGGCAGCATGCCAACCAGGATCACGGCCAGCCCGCCGGCTATGGTGCGGCCGAAAAAGGCCGAGTCAACAAACCGTTCCACGGCCAGTTCCTCCCGGACAGAGACCAGGAAGAGGACAAAGAGATAGAGAACCAGGATGGCGCCGGCATAGACGATAACCTGAACCGCAGCGAGAAACTCGGCACTGAGCGTCAGGTAGATTGCAGCCATGTGAAAGAACAGGACCAGGACCATGAGCAGGCAATGGACCGGGTTCTTCATGGTCACGGCCAGTAGACCGCAACCCAGAATCATCACGGCACAGTAGAGAAAGAAGAGCTGTATGAACATGGTTTCTAACTCCTCCGGTAACGGGTTCCCACGACCTGTCCATCCACAGTCCAGCTGTCCGGCACCTTGAGGCGTTTGCCGGCCGGCAGCATGGATTCGGGCAGTCCCCGTGGACGCCAGAACGGGTTGACATAGGTCTCTCCCCGGTGTCCGCTGCTTTTCAGGAAGCTGTCCCAGTTGGCCAGCAGATCCTCCCGGGTGAAATACAGGGATTCTTTGTCATATTCGCAGTAATCAAACACCTCGGTCAGCACCAGGGCGTTGACCGGACACACTTCCTCGCAGTACCCGCAGTAGACACAGCGCAGGGCATCGATATCGTATCTGTCCACCACCCGGCGGCCGTCTTCTTCGTGGAAGCGGATATGGATACAGCGCGACGGGCAGACAGTGGCGCACCGCATGCAGGCCACACATCTGGAACCGCCGGTTTGTGGATCACGGACCAGGGCATGCTGACCGCGGAACCCCAGGGCAATTGGCGGCGATTCGTCCGGGTACTGTCTGGTGATCGGCCTCGAGAAGAGCCGTTTCAGGGTCAGCATCATGCCCCTGGCCAGCTCGGTCAGGAAGATGGTTTCAAAGAAACTTTTTTTCAGATCATACTGTACGCGCATGGATACCTCCGGATCAGCCGGTGAAGGCCTTGACGATGCCGGTGAGTACAATGTTTGCAAGGGCCAGGGGGATGAGCACCTTCCAGCCCAGCTCCATCAGCTGATCATACCGGTACCGGGGCATGGTGGCCCGGATCCAGATGAAGAGAAACATGAAGATGTACACCTTGGCCACGAACCAGAAGGGCGGGAAAATTGAGACAGTGAACGGCCCGTTCCAGCCCCCGAGAAAACAGATGGTACCGATGGAGGCCATGACCATCATGCCGATGTACTCGGCCATGAAGAACATGGCATAGCGCATGCCCGAATATTCCGTGCAGTAGCCCGACACCAGTTCGGTTTCCGCCTCCGGCAGATCAAAGGGAACCCGGTTGGTCTCCGCCAGCATGGCGATGAAGAAAACAAAGAAGCCGATGATCTGCGGAAAGATATACATTCCCCACAAGGAGTTGCCCTGGGCTTCGACGATCTTGCTCAGGTTCAGGGTGCCGGACAGCATCATCACTCCCACCAGGCTCATGCCCATGGCGATTTCATAGCTGATTACCTGGGCCATGGAACGCAACCCCCCCAGGAAGGTGAACTTGGAGTTGGAGGCCCAGCCAGCGAGTACCACCCCGTAACTGGCCAGGGAACTCATGGCAAAGACCAGCAGCAGGCCAATGTTGATGTCGGCAATCACCCAGCCGGGGGCAAACGGGAGGACCGCCAGCGAAGTCATCATCGCAACCAGGCAGATAATCGGGGCCCCGAGAAAGGTGAACCGGTCCGCCTGCTCCGGGATGATATCCTCCTTGAAAAAGCTTTTGATACCATCGGCAATGGGTTGGAGCAGGCCGTGCCATCCCACCCGCATCGGTCCCATCCGTACCTGCATGTGACCGATGATCTTGCGCTCGAAATAGGTGGCATAGGCCACGTGCAGCATGACGATGGCAAACAGAACCAGAATTTCAATGAGTATTATCAGAACCTGCATCCTTTTTTATCCTTTCGTCTGTCTTCGACACAGACGTCTGTCTTCGACACACTAGATAAGGTATGGGGTTTACGGTCCATAGAGCGCGGGACAATGGTGGTTTGCAGGTAGGAGAAGTGCTGCATGGACCGTAAACCTTTTACCTGTCACACTCGCCAAGAACCACGTCCAGGGTTCCGATATTGGCGATGAGATCGGCTATGAGCCCTCCCGCGGTGATGGTCGGCAGAGCACCGACATGAATGAAGGAGGGTGAGCGTATATGCATGCGGTATGGCCTGCCGCTGCCATCGCTGATAAAGTAAAACCCAAGTTCGCCTTTTGGGACTTCGGTGGAGACGTAGAGATCACCCACCGGAAACAGGTCGTATTCATCGAGTAGCCTGACCAGGCCGGAACCGAAGCGGGTGGCGCCGGCTTCCTGCTTGCGGTGTCCCTTGAGGGGCATGACCAGATCGGGAGCCTCCCTGCTGACAATGGGTCCGGGCACCAGCTGGTCCAGGCATTGCTGGAGGATTCGGTTGGCCTGCCGCATCTCTTCCATCCGGCACCGGTAGCGAGCATAGATATCGCCTTCCGTCCCAAGGGGTACCTCGAACTCCACCAGATCGTAGGCATCGTAGGGCCGGTGCTTGCGGATGTCGTAATCAATGCCCGATCCCCGGAGGCTGGCCCCGGTGAGACCAAGTTCCAGGGCCTTTTCTCCGGATACCACGCCCACGCCTACGGTTCGCTTGAGCCAGATCCGGTTCCTGTCGATAAGGGTTTCATACTCCTCTATTCGACCCGGGAATTCGTTGACGAATCGCTGCAGCTTTTCCATGAAATGCGGGGTGACGTCCTGGCGGACACCACCGAGGCGAGGATAGGAGAAAGTCAACCTGGCACCACAGAGTTCTTCGAAGAGTTCCAGCAGGATTTCCCGCTCGCGGAAACACCAGAGGAACACTGTCATGGCCCCGATATCCAGGGCATGGGTGGCAAGCCAGAGGAGATGGGAGCAGATACGCGACATCTCGCAGACCATGGTGCGGATGTATTTGGCCCGCAACGGAACCGGGATGTCGAGCAGCTGCTCGACCGCGACACAGTAGCCCACATTGTTGGCCATGGCCGCGATATAGTCGAGACGGTCGGTGAGGATCAGGGCCTGGGCGTAGGTGCGGTGTTCGGCCAGCTTGTCGAAACCCCGGTGGAGATAGCCCACATGCGGAGTGCAGTTGATGATGGTTTCACCGTCCAGTTCCAGGTCCACACGCAAAACACCGTGGGTTGCGGGATGCTGTGGACCCATGCGTACTTTGTAACGCTCCGACTCACCATCGGCGACCGGGATTTCCATGGTTGTTGTCATGGGCCTGGTCATTGTCTGTCTCCCCTGCTGCAAAAACCATCCTGGTCACCGGGATGGAATTCATACTTTTTCAGTTCCACGACCTTCTGGCGCAAGGAATCGAATTCCGGCCATTCAGTCTCTCCGCGCAACGGGTACTCTTTACGCAAAGGGTGGCCCTCCCAGGTGTCGGGCAGAAGGATGCGCCTCATGTCCGGGTGGCCGTTGAACCGGATTCCCATCAGGTCGTAACACTCCCGCTCGGGCCAATCGGCCCCGCACCATACCGGTATGACCGAATCGATAACCGGATCGTCTGCCGGAACCTGGGCTCGCAGCTTGATGCTGTGGCGGTGTCCGACGGAGTAGAGGTTGTACACTACTTCAAAGCGGTGCAGGTTTTCGTTACCGGGCCGCTTGAGGTTGTCCACTCCGCACAGACACATCAGGTGGTCCAGGCGGAGTTTAGGGGTCTCTTTGAGATAGCGGCAGATTTCGACTATTCGCTGCCGGCGGACAAGGACACCCACCTGCCCCTGGTATTCGTAGACCTTAAGGATTTCCTCGGGAAACCTCTGTTCCAGTTGTCTGGCTATCTCCATTTGCTCCATCGAAACTGCTCCTGCATTATCTTTTCCTGCAAGCGGATGAATCCCTGCAGCAGTGCCTCCGGACGGGGCGGGCAGCCGGGGACCAAGACATCCACCGGTACGATCTGGTCCACTCCCTGGGTGACGCTGTAGGTATCAAAGACGCCACCACTGCAGGCACAGCTGCCCATGGCGATCACATAGCGCGGTTCGGGCATCTGGTCATAGACCCGCCGCAACACCGGGGCCATCTTTTTGGTCAGGGTGCCGGCCACCACCATACAGTCCGCCTGTCTGGGGCTGGCCCGGAAGATAACTCCGAACCGGTCCAGGTCGTTGGTCGAGGCCCCGGCGTCCATCATCTCTATGGCGCAGCAGGCAAGCCCGAAAGTTACCGGCCAGATGGAACCGGTACGGCCCCAGTTGACCAGCTTGTTGAGCGGGCCGATTATGGCATTGGCCCCAGGGAAAATCTGCACCCCGTCCCGCTCGATAACATGTGGCTTTTCCTTTACTTCTCCCATTGAAGGTCCTCTTTTTTCCAGGCATATATGTAGCCGACCAGGAGCATGAAGATGAAGATCAGCATCTCCACCAGTCCAAACAGCCCCAGTTCGTCGTAGATTACGGCCCAGGGGTAGAGGTAGATCGCTTCCACGTCAAAGACCACGAACAGGATGGCAATCAGGTAGAACTTGACCGAAAAACGCATCCTGGGTGCCTCGGTGGGTGGGTTACCCGACTCGTAGGCCACCAGCTTTTCTCTGTAGGGTCGCTGGAGCCGGAAAAACCTGCCGATCCACAGGGTGACCACCCCGAAAACGATGCCGAAGAGAAGCAGGATCAGGATCCCGACGTATTCCGATAAAGGGTTTGCCGGTGTCATGGCAATTGCTCCTTAACCCTGGACCCTGAGCATCTGCTCGGCGAAATGTTGGCGCCTGTTTTCTGAGGCTTTGGCGGGAGTGGTGAATTCCAGGCAGCCCGTAACGCACTTGGAAACACAGGCCGGCTGCAGGCCCTCATCGATCCGATCCTTGCAGAGATCACATTTGGATACCTTGCCGGTATCACCATTCCATTGCGGAACGCCCCAGGGACAGGCGGAGATGCAGGCCTTGCATCCCACACAGGAGTCCTGGTCCACAAAGACGATGCCATCCTTTTCCCGGCGCCGCATGGCTCCAGTGGGACAGGCGTCCACACACCACGGTTTTTCGCAGTGGAAACACGACAGGTAGACAAAGTCGAACCGGGGTATTCCCTGGCGTTCATAAGGTCCGACGGTTACTATCCTGCAGTGGTTCGCTCCGGGAGGAGAGTCGTTTTTTTCCTTGCAATGCACTTCACAGGCCCGGCAGCCGATACAACTGTTCACATCATGGGTCACGATATATTTACTCATTTCCTTCTCTCCGCTTGTTCCCGATTCATGAAGGGCTGTTGGTTTGAACGTGCGGTTGCTACGCGTCTGCGGGTGGCTCGCACGGGCTCAGGGTGACAAAGGATTCACACAAAGCCACTGCGCCGCCAGCCCTGTCCCAGACATCGAGCAGGCCGGTCATCAGCTTGGCGTCACTGACACCTTTGTTGTAGGCCCTGGACTGTACAGGAACTTCCTTGCCAAATCCGTGGTCGGTGTACACAGCCTCTGGATGGATATAGTCGGTGACAAAGGCCTGGAGAGGGCCTCCGTATTCACCGGCTGACTTGACCTCGACCCAGTCGCCATTCCTGATACCCAGGCTCTCGGCAACCTCTTTGTTGATCCAGATATTGTTGCGATTGCCCGGAGTCAACTGGCTGAGTATCGGGTTATTGGTAGACTGGTTATGGGCCAGCCAGGCCGGTCGGCCGTAGACCAGGCGGAATTTGCCCTTTTCAGGGGCCTGGGGCGGCTCGTAGGGTTTGAGCGACTCGATCCCTGCATCTTCGAGCATCTTGGAGATGATCTCGATCTTGCCGGACGGGGTCTTGAACTTACCGTCCAGCTTGTCGCGGTCGTACCAGACCGGCTTGTCGGTGAGCTCGACGAAGCCTTTTTCCTGGAGATCCTCGATGGAGTACCCGGTGGGCTCCAGTTGCCAGTTCCAGTAATCCGCGATGGTCTCGTAGGGGAAGTATTCGCCCACGCCCATCTTGTCAGCCAGCATCTTGTATATTTCCCAGGAAGGCTTGGTGTCGTAGCGCGGGCTGACTGCCTGCTGGCGGATGGCAAATCGTGGTTTGAGACCTTTCTGGGTGACCAGTTGGTTGGATCGCTCGAGAAAGGTGGATTCCGGAAGTACCACGTCGCAATACCAGGTAAACTCTCCCCAAAGGGCGTCCATGGAGACCAGGAGTTCACAGTGGTTGAAATAGTCGAGGAGCTGCTCCTTGTCCGGCAGGGCAGCTATGAGATCATGCCGGTTGGAAATGAGCGCCTTGATGGGGTAGGGCTTGCCGGTCTTCATGGGCGGCAGGAGCAGGTGCTCCAGTCCCGGACCCTTGTCCAGGTGCGGATAGGTGGAGCCGCAGCCGTCGGCCCGCTCGATATCGGGCTTGGGGCAGTCGACATTCCTGAGCCCCTTTTTGCCGCAGTCGGCCGGACCCTTGGGAAAGAACTGGCCGCCCTCGACCTCGATGTTGCCCATGAGTATGTTCATGATGTGGAGCATCCGCGAGACATAGAAGGAATCCTTGTACCTGGCCAGGTTCCAGCCGGGATGGAAAATGACCCTGGGCATGTCCTGCTTGATGTCCGTGACAAAGGCCTTGATGGCCGCCGCGTCCACCCCGCATTCCATGGCAGCCCAGGCCGCGGTGTAGGGCTTGACAAACGACTGCAGCTTACTGAAGTCCTTGACGTACTTCTTGATGAACTTCTGGTCATAGGCCTTCTGTTTGAGTATCTCGTTGACCATACCCAGTGCCAGGGCATAATCGGTTCCCGGCCGGACCAGGAAGAACCGGCTTGCCTTGCCCGATGTAGGAGTGACCCTGACATCCACGGCTGTGATTTTGCCGCCGCGGCGCAGCATCTCGACCACCGCGGAGGCCTCGGCCACTTTCAGGGATGTGAGGATGTTGCGCCCGAACAGGACGAGATGCCGGGCATTTTTGTAGTCATAGGCCAGGCCTTTTCGTCCCAGGCCATAGAGGCTCTTGCTTGCATGGTGGGTGTTGCGGCCGCAGGTGCAGTCGTGGTTGGTGTAGTTGGGTGAGCCGATGGCGTGGCAGAAGGTCTTGTACTGGTTCTGGAAAGGGCCACCCCGGGAGGTGACCATGACCGATTCCTTGCCATATTTTTTCTGAATGGCCTTGAGTTTGTCTGTCACATGGGTGATTGCCTCGTCCCAGCTCACCTGGCGCCACCGGCCCTCGCCACGTTCTCCTTCCCGGATCAATGGCCCATGGGGCCGCTCATCGTCACGGTACCTGGCTATACCTGCTGATCCCTTGGCACAGAGTGCACCTCCGAGAATGTGCGGGTTTCCCTCAAGCCAGGTCACTTCATCTCCTTCGACTTCAGCCCGCAGTGGACAGCGGACTGCACACATTCCACACAAGCTGTAGACCGATTTTTTCATAAACTTTCCTCCAGCTGTTCTTCTTGCAGGTCTGTTACCGGCATCTCCGGTCTCCAGGGTTGAGTCCTCTTTGGGGGCCAATAGACGGAGAAACTTTTCAAAAACAACAGGTATAAATCAGTTTTTTTGAATACTGCTG
The DNA here is from genome assembly GCF_054025815.1 of Desulfolithobacter sp. Taxonomy (NCBI): domain Bacteria; kingdom Pseudomonadati; phylum Thermodesulfobacteriota; class Desulfobulbia; order Desulfobulbales; family Desulfobulbaceae; genus Desulfolithobacter; species Desulfolithobacter sp. Next base: position 99,884 of record NZ_JBPMMS010000010.1, read on the forward strand.
GTTTTTTGTCTCGTTAAATTCATGTGTCGTGCTTTGCGAAGGTATTGTCAGAGAACCACATAGTTACCATCAGGAATGTTGAATGGGTTTTTCTGTTCCCATCAACTCCCTCGGTGGTTTCTTTGATCTTGATATGAAAAAGACTACGGAGCCATATTGTTTATCCTGTGTAACTTTTTGATATAACGTTGAAAGGCGTAGTTGATCAAAAGTTGATGGTTTTAGTTGTAACGAGATTGATCGGGAAAGAAAAATCTATTATTGAGTTGTAAAGTATCAGTTTTTTTGAATAGAGTGGGGGAATATCGTAAAAACAGGCTGTTGAGTGGGGTGGGGGGCACGTGGGCGGGAGGTGAAAAAATGAAAAGTGGTGCAGGGAGAAAAAAAGAGCCGGGGGTCCGGTGGACACCCCGGCCCGGGGAGGGCAGGCGGAGAGGGACAGGGCTTACTCAACCTCTTCCATGGCTCTGCCACAGCAGACCGGCACATTGTCTCCGGCTTTCAGGTGCATGTACTTGTTACAGGTTGTACAGATAACGGTACACTCTTCCTGGACCTGATCATCGGTGAACTCGGTCTTGGAGCTGATCCCTTCGATGATGAAGCGGGCCACGTTGGACTTGGCAGGGATGAATTCCCCTATGGGTTCGATGCGCTTGTTGTCCTGTACGCAGTCCACCAGCAAGCGCCACAGCGTTTCCATATCAGTGGTTTCCTGGGGTGTTTCAGGCTGAAATTCGATGATGTTCTTGTCAATGGCAATTTTCACGATATTCTCCTTCAACCGGGTAGCCGGTACGTTGTCTGTTGTTTATTGAATGGATTGCTCAGATAACCGATTCAACTTCCTTGCCGGCCATGAAATCCTTGAGGGTTCTGCCCACATGACGACCGAGTTCGACGCACTCTTTGAGGTTGTCATGCTCGGGCACATATTGAACTCTCAATCCTTGGTGACAGATGGTGAACTTCATCTCTTTCATGGCCTGGTTCATCAGCTTGACAGCTTCTCCGGACCAGCCATAGGAACCAAAGGCGGCCCCGATCTTGTTTGTCGGGCGCAGGCCGCGCATGTACATGAGAAAGCCGGCCATCCGCGGCAGCATGCCGTTGTTCAGGGTCGGACAGCCGAGGATGATGGCACTGGCATTGAGGACCTCGGTCATAACATCACTGCGGTGATTGACCTGGAGGTCGAGAAGTTTATAACTGATTCCTTCTTTCAGCAGTCCACCGGCTATGGCTTTGGCCATTTTCTCGGTCGAATGCCACATGGTATCGTAGATGATCAGGGCATTTCCCTGCCCTTCGTGCACACACCATTTGGAGTAAGCCTCCAGTACCTTGCCTGGATTTCCGCGCCAGATCACACCATGATCCGGGGCGATCATTTTGATCGGCAGGTTCATTTCGGCTACCTTGGCGAGCAGCTTTTTGACCAGGGGTGAGTACAGGGTCAGGATATTGGCATAGTACTTTGCACATTCGTGCATCAGCACATCCTGGTTGACCTCGTCGTCAAACCGTTCGCTGGTGGCCAGGTGCTGACCGAAAGCATCACTTGAAAAAAGCAGCTCATCTTCCTTGACATAGGTGAACATGGAATCCGGCCAGTGGAGCATCCTGGTTTCGAGAAAGGAGAGGGTGCGCTGCCCGAGATTCAGCTCTTCACCGGGGGTGACCACGTGGTAGGGCCATTCTTCCTGGTGAAAATGCTGGAGCAGGGCCTTGTGCCCCATTTTCGAGCAGATGATTTTTTCCGGGTTGATTTCCCTGATGACTTCGGGCAGGGATCCGGAGTGATCCATTTCCACGTGGTTGACCACTATGTAATCAATTTTTTCCGGGTCGATGATACTGCGGATGCGGTGCATCAGCTCGCTGCGGTATTCGGCCTTGACTGTGTCGATGAGGGTTACTTTTTCATCGATTATCAAAAATGCGTTGTAGGTGGTCCCCCGATAGGTGGAGTAGCCGTGGAAATCACGGGTGATCCAGTCAATAGCTCCAACCCAGTAAATATTTTTTACTATTTCAACCGCTTGCACTGTTGGATCCTCCTCGAGTATTTTTAAAAAGTAACAATGGTGTAGCCCTGTTCAATATATTTTGACATCGCCGGATGGCCGGACATTTCTCCGATCAGTTCGACGCCGAGAGCCTCGATTTCCCCGGCAACCCCCAGCTTAGTGGAGCAGGCCCGGCAGGCACCAATAAACAGCTCTGCTTCCCGAGCCCTGTTGTAGAGCTGGTGCAGAAAGTGATTCGTGTTGGCGATTTCTGGAATCAGTTTAACCGCGTCACCCTCGACGATGATTTTTCCTCCCATTTCCCTGGACGAAAGATCCAGGCCATTGAGAAGGACATGGACAAAACACATGGGATCACCGCGGAAGGCAAAAATGACTGTTTTTTTTTCCATGGTCCGTTTGGGTCAGTTTTTTGTTCAGGTGGAGTGGTGCGGAATGCTTTTTTGAACTTCCTTGCCCTGGAAGCCGTTCGGATGACCAGAGAAGACTTGCAGGGCACGAAAGCCCCGGGCCTCCAGCGGCCCGGGGGGGGCGTAGTGTTGAGGCCTCTGGATCAGACCTCTGAGAAATCGTCCTTGCCTGCGCCGCAGACCGGGCAGGTCCAGTCTTCGGGAACATCCTCGAAGCTGGTTCCCGGCTCCACTCCATTTGCCGGATCTCCAGTTTCGGGATCATATTCATAACCGCAGATTACGCATCTGTATTTCTTCACCGCAATGCCTCCTGAAGATGGTATTTACCTGGTATCCCTGTCCGGTTCCGGTCCAGGGAGATGGTTGCTCATCCTTTCCACAGTCCGTGCAGGTTACAGTAGGCACGGGCAGATATCTCGGTCGCATCGACACAGAAAGTGGCCTCCGGTGCATCCCCCGGGGTGAGAACCTGGCGGTACACAATGGAGTCAGCCACAAGCTCGATCCACTCGATCCAGTGTTTTTCGTCCATGGGATGGGCGACCGATCCGACAGTGACCTTGTATCCCTTGTCAGTTTTTTCAACCACCGGAACATGTTTTTCCAGGGCCGCGTCAACGGTATTCTCGCTGACCAGGTCCATGGGCTGGCCGCAGCAGACCAGCTCACCGGCACCTGTATGCAGGACTTCCACAATATTACCACAAAGGGCGCATTTGTAGACTTCGTTTTTTTTTGTCATGGCAATACCTCTTACGTATTTTTACTTAAACGGTGCTGAAACAGGGTTCCAGCACCGTGGATGGAAAGAACCGGCACGGAGCCGAGAGAGGGTCTGTGGGGTTTTCCCGTACATTTTCGCCGGTTCTTTATTTGGAATGCTTGGCAAGGTATTCAGCCACGCCCTCGGCGGTGGGCTTCATGGCCTCGTCACCCTCTTTCCAGTTGGCAGGACAGACATCACCGTGCTCCTCATGGAACTGAAGGGCCTTGACCATCCTCAGGGCTTCCTCTACGCTGCGCCCCAGCGGCAGGTCGTTGATGACACAGTGGCGGACAACACCCTCCTTGTCGATGAGGAAGGTACCGCGAAGGGCCACTCCTGCATCCAGCAGTACGCCGTATCGACGGGAGATGGACTTATCGAGATCAGCCACCAGCGGATACTGGATCTGGCCAATGCCACCCTGATCGACCGGGGTGTTTTTCCATGCCCAGTGACTGAACTGGGAGTCGACGGAAACCCCGATCACTTCACAGTTCAAAGCCTTGAACTTGTCCAGTTCCCTGTCAAAGGCGATGATCTCGGACGGACAGACAAAAGTGAAGTCCAGGGGATAGAAAAAGAGGATCACGTATTTTCCGCGGTAATCGGAAAGGGAGAAGTCCTCCTTGAAAGAGTTGTCGCCCATGACGGCGACAGCAGTAAAATCAGGGGCCTGTTTGGCTACAAGCGTGCTCATTGTTATATCCTCGATATGGTTTGGTATTGTTGGTTTAGATGGTTTATGCAGGACTACTGCTGGTTCGGCGGTATGTCCTGTTTTCCGGACTGGATTACCAGTTTTCACCCAGAAGCTCGTAATAGCTTTGCGGATGGGCGCAGGCCGGGCATTTTTTCGGTGGTTCTGTACCCTCGTGGATGTATCCGCATTTGCGGCAGTACCAGACAACGGTGTCTGCGCGCTTGAATACCTTGCCGGACTTGAGGTTGTCGATAAAGTCCCGGTACTGTTTGGCATGCTGTTTTTCGGATGTGGCAATAGCCCGGAAAACACAGGCTATCTCGGAAAAGCCCTCTTCCTCGGCAACCTTGGCGAATTCTGGATACATCTCCTCGAACTCGTGTTCCTCGCCGGCTGCTGCGGCCTCCAGATTTTCCATGGTGGTGCCGATGACACCGGCGGGAAAGGCAGCGGTCACTTCCACTTCGCCTCCTTCAAGCATCTTGAAAAGCGCCTTGGCGTGGGCCCGCTCCTGTTCTGCTGTGCGCTCAAAGATGGCTGAAATCTGCTCATACCCCTCTTTTTTGGCCTGTTTGGCGTAGAACGAGTAGCGGTTGCGGGCCTGAGATTCTCCGGCAAATGCGGTCAGGATGTTTTTTTCCGTTTGTGTTCCTTTTAAAGAGCCCATAATCTTTTTCTTCTCCTTTATGCGATTGCTTTTTTACCTTCGTCGGTTATTTCATACTTGCAGCGGGCCGGGCTCGCCACATAGCCTTTTTTCTTCAGGGCAGTGATCTGGCAGCTGACCTGCTTGGGTTCCAGGCTGGTCGAGGCGGAAATGTCCTTGCTGCCGCACGGCTCATTGCAATTTGCCAGTGCCTCGAGCACTTCGCGCTGTTTGTCACTCAATGTTCCGGTTCCACATGTCTTGCAACCCATTGTCGTTTCTCCTTTCTCTTGCATCTTGTTGGTTTGTCTGCACTTCGGACAGATTCCGAAGAATTCAACCCTGCATCCCTCCACCTGGTATCCTTTGGCGTTTTCGGGCAGGATTTCAAAGTCCCGGTCCCTTTTCAGGTCGATATTCTCGACCCGCTGGCAGTGGATGCAGTAGATATGGTCATGCTCCTCAAGTTCCCAGTCGTATCGTTTCTGTCTGCCGCTGATCTCCAGCTTGCGGATCATTCCTGCTCCGGAGAGAACTTCCAGGTTCCGGTAAACGGTTGCCAGGCTGATCCTGGGAAGTTTTTTTTTGACCCGTTCATACAGCTCGTCGGCCGTGGGATGTGTTTTGCATTTTCTCAGCTCATCGAGAATTACTTCCCGCTGATGGGTCATGCGCAGCTGTTTTTTCATAGTTTGTTTTTTTATGATTATTTTTATTAATTGCAAATGTAGTTGATAACTATTACCGTGTCAACAGAAAATGATATTTTTTTCTCTTATGTTTTATATGTTCGTAAAAACTGCATAAAAAAAGGGAGAGGGCAGTTGAACTGCCTTCTCCCTTCAGAGGGATGATATAAAAAAGTCTGTGGATTATTCGACGATGAAATCGTCCCTCCGGTTCTGCGACCAGGAGAATTCGTCGTCACCGGTGAACAGAGGTCGTTCCTCGCCATAACTCACCGTCCGAATCCTCTGCGGCTCAATGCCCAGCTCCACCAGGTATTTCTTGGCGTTCAGGGCCCGCCGCTCTCCCAGGGCCAGGTTGTACTCGTTGGTCCCCCGTTCATCGCAGTTCCCCTCGATCACAACCCTGACTCCGGGGTTGTTTTTCAGGTAGTCGGCATTGGCCTCCAGTCGCGGGATCTGGTCGGCCCGGATGGTCGCCTGGTCAAAATTGAAATAGATGGGCTGCATCTGTGGCGAGGAGCGCCCGTGAAGCTTCTTGTACTCTTCGCTGTTCTGATCACCGCTGATGGCAAAACCACCCAGGGATTCACCGGTGGCCGTGGCAGTGTCCAGGGTATCGATCCGGGGTGCTGCCATATCTTCCTCGGTGATGGTTCCGGCTTCCTGGCCGGCAGGATAGTCAATGGACTTGGCCTCCGGGGCACCGGCACCGTTACCTGTCGGGTAGGGCATGATGGTTTTTTTACTGCAACCACCGGCCATAGTCAGCAGCAGGCCCAGCAGAAGAGCCGGGATAATCCGAAAGGGGTGCATCAGGGTACCTCCTGGTGAGTGGGAAGTGGAAATGGAAGAACTGTTGTTTGAATCAGGGTCATAGTACCTGTTTGCTTAAGCGACCGTCAAGAAAAATCCAGGGGGAGGCGGGAACAGGAATACAAACTTGGCTGCCTGGAATTATTTGAATTTTTCAAATATTTGGTAACACGTCCTCTGAACTTTGCAGACATGTTGCTCCGGCCTGGTTCTGCCATGAGAAGGAAAAGTTTGCGCTGAACGGGCGGGTTTTTCAGCCAGGGAAAAAGTACAGGCTGCAGGGTCAGTTTTTATTGCCTGGATTGACGGAGAGTGGTAGAGGAAGTTTCTGGTTGTTTTCAGTGTTACTCATATTTCAGGAGGAAACCATGTTGAAACGCGCTGTTTTTGCCCTTGTGACGCTGGCTGTCATGTACGGATCGGCCTGGGCCGAGACCACAATTGTTTTTGCCACCGACGCCACCTGGCCCCCCATGGAGTTCATAAACTCCGACAAGGAGCTTGTCGGCTATTCCATTGACTACATGACCGCGGTAGGCAAAGAGGCAGGATTCAAGCCTGTCTTCAAAAACACTGCCTGGGATGGTATCTTTGCCGGTCTGGCTGCCGGTAAGTACGATGCCATCTGTTCCTCGGTTTCCATTACCGAGGAGCGCAGGAAAGCCATGGATTTCAGCGAGCCTTATTACACGGTTCGCCAGGCCCTGATCGTCCGCAGGGGTGAGCCGGTCAAGACTCTGGCCGATCTCAAGGGCAAGAAGGTCGGCGGTCAGATCGGAACCACTGGTTACTTTGCCATCAAGGCAGCAAAAGGCGTGGTTCCCAAGTCCTATGACGAGATCGGCCTGGCCATGGAAGATCTCAATGTAGGCCGTATCGATGCGGTGGTTTGTGATGATCCTGTGGCTGCCAACTACGCCATGATCAAGTACAAGGACACTCTCAAGATTGCCTCGGTTATCGAGACCGGCACGGTGGAGAATTACGGTATCGCCGTACGCAAGGGCAACAAAAAGGTTCTGGATCTGATCAACAAGGGTATCCGCGCCGTCAAGGCCAAGGGTATTGACGAGGAGCTCAAGAGGAAGTGGATCGGCCAGTAATGTCTGGTTGCCGGGCAGTTTTTCGGGCCGGGCCGTGAGGACCGGCCATTTCGTTTCATCATGCCGGGTTCCGCTGCGCAATGGACCGGTTCCTTGCCGATCCTTCCTGCTTTCGGACCTGTAAACGAGAAGACTTTGAAATGGCAGAGCATAAACCCACAGTCATTGAAATCGGTGACGGTGCCGCGATCCCCAAGCCGGAAGACAGGGGGTTGTTGTCGGCCTGGTGGATAGCCTTTGTCGGTACCATCGGGCTGATAGTCCTCCTGCCCGTTGTCAAGCCGGATCCGTACGCCAACATCCTCCGTTTCATTCCCGATGGAATCCTGGTTACCTTCAAGGTAACCGTCATGTCCATCTCCCTGGCAATGGTTATCGGCCTCCTCACCGGTCTTGGCAGGATATCGAGAAACCGGTTCATCAACCTGATGGCCTCGCTTTACGTGGAGGTTGTCCGCGGGGTGCCCCTGCTGGTGCAGCTCTTCTATATCTACTTTGCCCTGGGCCGCTTCGTACGGGTACCCGATATTGTCGCCGCGGTGATCGCCATGTCGGTCTGCTACGGAGCCTACATGGGAGAGGTCTTCCGGGCGGGGATCAAGTCCATCGATTTCGGGCAGACCGAGGCTTCGCTTTCCCTGGGCTTCAACCAACGCCAGACAATGACGTATGTCATTCTTCCCCAGGCGTGGCGAACCATCCTGCCTCCGGTGGGTAACGAGTTTATCGCCCTGCTCAAGGATACCTCCCTGGTATCCATTCTGGCTGTCTCCGACATTCTCCGCCGCGGCCGGGAGTACGCCTCGGAAAGTTTTAACTATTTTGAAACCTACACAATGATCGCTTTGATCTATCTCCTGATCACCCTGGTTCTGTCCAAGCTGATTTCCAACATGGAGCACCGCCTCAGTCATTATGAACGCCGCTGAACCGATTATCCAGATCAAGAACATCAACAAGACTTTTGGTACCTTCAAGGCTCTTGATGATGTGAGCCTTGATGTGTCCGTGGGCGAAAGGGTGGTGGTCCTGGGGCCGTCCGGTTCCGGAAAGTCCACTCTGCTGCGGGCTATTAACCGGCTGGAGACCATTGACTCCGGTACCATCATTGTCGATGGACGCAATCTCTACGATCCATCCCAGGACATCAACCGTATCCGGATGGAACTGGGAATGGTCTTCCAGAGTTTCAACCTGTTCCGCCACAAGACCGTGCTGGAAAATCTGACCCTGGCACCCATCAAGTTGAAGAAAATGCCCAAATCTCAGGCGGAAGACCTGGGGCTCAAGCTGCTGGACAAGGTCGGTATCCGGGAGAAGGCCAATTGGTATCCGGTGCAGCTATCCGGCGGTCAGCAGCAGCGGGTAGCCATCGCCAGAGCCCTTGCCATGGAGCCAAAGATCATGCTTTTCGATGAACCGACTTCAGCCCTTGATCCCGAGATGATCGGTGAGGTGCTCGATGTCATGATCAACCTGGCCCGGGAGGGCATGACCATGGTGGTGGTAACCCACGAGATGGGTTTTGCCCGCGAGGTGGCAGATAAGGTGGTATTCATGGACGAGGGAAAGATTGTGGAGATGGCGCCACCGGACCGTTTTTTCGAGAATCCCGAGCATAGACGAACCAGGAAATTTCTGGAGCAGATTCTCTAATGATCATTCAGAGATATCCTGGTTTTTTGAGGGGACTCTCTAACTTCTGCTGCACCACAGGTTCAGCGGTTCTGTGGCAAAGATGCAGCTGTGTTCTGGTTTCCACTGGCAGATGCCGCTGATTTCCACGCCCTCCTGAATGACAGCAACCGGTCGGTCAGAAGAAACCACTACCACAATAATATTGTTATGCTCTGCCGTAAAACGCAGGGCCGAGTTGTAGCGTGCGCCCCGGGCCCGATCTTCTCCCGGGATGGTTCGGCCATCCAGCAGGCAGGCGAAACCGTGAAGGTGCTGGTCCGCCCCTATGTGCAGGGCGCCATCAACCTTGGCCAGGGCTTTGCTCAGCGCAAGAAAATTCGGTTGACGCAGGTCCAGAGGCGGGTCGAGCGACTGCCCTGAAATGGTTACAGGGTCAGGATTCAGGTCAATCACCAGGGTGCAGCCATGCTTTTTCTGCTGAGCGTGGTGCGCCAGGCTGGCAACAATTCTGAAGATATTGTCTCTGGCTTGCGGGTGAAGAGATGATTCCAGCAGTGCTTCTTCCACCTGGACCAGTTTGGCCCGACGTGTTGTCGAGCTGAAATGGCCCTCAGAAAAGCTGCATATCTTTTCCCTGTTTATCTTCAAATAACCGTGTCTTCCTCGAAAATCAGCGCAGATAAAAAAATGAGGCATGATGTTGTCGCATATACCCAGGATGGATTTTCCGTCTGAAACCAGTTTGTAATCTGATCCTTCAACGGTCAGGAGCAGCTTGCGCACGTGTTTGAAGTTTTCGAGCTGCGGTCGCTCCTCTTTGATAAACCTGGCGACAAAGAGAATTTTCTCCAGGAGCTGCGGGTCAATGATGACAAGCTCTCCTACCGGCCAGTCCCCTTCCTCTCGCGTTCGGGAGATTCCCAGGACAGCATCCAGTACCGGATAAATCCGCACCTGAGAATCCCAGCCGAGATGGATATTCATCTCGTCGATAATGTGGTCGTGCACAGCATGAACCGCATATTCACGCAAAAATGACCCTGAAATGCCTGTGTACAGTTCCTTGTCGTTGGCCATGTCGTGGGAAAAGCGCCACACCGCATGCTCGAGCCAGCGCAGGGTAGGCCCGGTCGAGCAGAGGTCCGGGTGATGATCGGTAAACCACATTTGGAAAAATACCGACCCGGAACACCCTCCGTAGGAAATCACACCGGTCAGTTCCGGGTCTTTCAGGGGGTGAATCTGGTTGAATTTTGACCGGTCAGCTTGCAGTGGAACTTTGGTGCGCCAGGAATCATTCTGTACAAACAGAGCGTCGAGCTTTGGTTTATGTTCCTGAAGCAGATTCTGCGGGTCACAGATCATCATCTCCCCATCCCTGGATATACAGTAGATTACGGCCGTTCTGCTGGGTCCGGAAAAATGCGACATTCCGTCATTCAGCCCATCCAGGGTTTCGCTGAGACAGCGGGAAATAAAGGTTTCGTCCTGCTGGTGTTCCATTCGTATCTCCGGGGCGGACTCCATTTACGCGGGAAGTTTGCTGCATACTGTTCCAGTTGCGTTGCAGCGCGAATCAAGATCATTGGATTCTTTATTCAGTGCCTGGACAGGCACTGAATAAAAATACTACCACTACGGTATTTGTCTTACAAAAAACAGTGGAAGAAAGAAAAAAAATGGCTGCGCCAAAGACGCAGCCGGGGAGAGAGAGAGCAGGGACGAAGAAGAAAGAGAGAGTGAAAATCAGGCAGCCTGAGCCTTGCGCCAGCCGTCAGCTTTGAGCTGTTCAATCCGGGCAATATTCCAGGAGTTAATCGTTTCAAGGTATTTTTTGGGATTTTCCTTGAGCATGTCCATGATATCCTTACGCTCTGCCAGGATGTCTTGCTGTTCACCTGGATACATTTCCAGCCAGGTGGCAAATCCCTCGTCAAACAGAAATCCGGGTCGGACCAGGTCCGGATCAACCTGCAACTTGGTGACCGCTAAAAAAGTGGCCAGTTCCATATCGTATTCAATGATCCAACCGTTGTCCGAGAGCATGGTATCCACGTTCAGTTGCACGGATGCGGCACATTCCGGGCAGTAGAGTGCGACCAGGACTTCCTGGCTCATGACATTATCGCGCATGTGAAACTGCACGGTTTTTTTCCCGCATTGGCATGTTTTTCGTATTTCAAGGCACATGATTTTCTCCAGGGGTGATCTGTTATTGATAATCAATACTATAACTTTTTCCTGGACAAATCAAGGATTTTATTTTCGGGAATTTTATGGAATGTTCTATGGAGCGACATTTTCTCGTACACTATGATGGTTGAGTAGGAATAACTGCATGGATAAACATGAGTTTTCAGAATTTCACAAAGAGGGGGTCTACCAGGCTATTTTCCAGCGCCGGGATATCAGGGCCCAGTTCATCGACAAACCTGTACCCGATGATCTAATTGAAAAGCTACTTCGGGGCGCCCATCATGCGCCTTCGGTGGGTTTTATGCAGCCATGGAATTTTCTGGTGATCCGGGACCGGTCCCGGAAGGAGAGAGTTCACCGGGCATTCAAGCGTGCAAACGAGAAGTCAGCGGAGATGTTTGATGAGAAGCGGCGGAAAAATACCGCAGCTTCAAACTTGAAGGGATTCTCGAGGCGCGGGTAAACTTTCTGATTACCTGTGACCGTTCGCGCACCGGACCGGTGGTGATGGGGCGAACCGTTCAGTCGGAAATGGATGTTTACTCTACGGTCTGCGCGGTGCAGAATCTGTGGCTCGCCGCCCGGGTGGCTGCCCCGTCTCAACCTGGATGAGCTGGTCTTTTACGAACAGCGGGGCTGGAAAGGGCGGCAACAGGGTTCCTGAATATCCTTCCGGTCACTCCTTTTTTTCAATCTCTTCCAGCAGGGGCTCCCAGTTGGTGGACTGGCTCTCCCGGGTATCGGGCAGGATAATCACCTTTGGGGGGAAACCGTATTGGCCAAGTGCCCGGCGGAAGACCTTCAGGGAATCAAGAACGATCTCTTTTGGATGGTTGCCGTGGAGATTGTAGACCATCCCTGCCAGGAGGACATTGCGGGCTCTGATGGCCTCCAGGCTGAGCAGGGTATGGTTGATGGAGCCCAACCGGGGCGAGGTGACCAGGATCACCGGGATCCGGTGCCCCTGGAGATACTCCAGCCAGGTCAGTTTTTCGCCAAGCGGGACCAGCAGGCCGCCGGCACCTTCGATCACAAGCCACTGGTGGTGAGCCTGGAGCTCTTCCATTGCCCGGTCCAGCCGTTGCGGATCAATGACTGTATCCGCCAGCCGGGCCGCGAGATGGGGGGAGCCGGGAAAGGGAAAGCAGTAGGGGCAGGTCAGCCCCTGTTCGTCCCACTGGTCCCATTCGGACTCCATGATTCGCCGGTGCATGAGAATGTCCTCCGGCTTGCCGAGACAGCCGGTCTGGACCGGTTTCATGGTGGTCACAGTGGCACCACTTGTTTTGATAAACCTGGCCAGAAGGCCCGTTACCACTGATTTGCCGATATCGGTATCTATTGCGCAGACAGCTGTCTTGGCCATAATCCGTTCTCTGTGATTGCAATCAGAATAATTTTCATGTGTTACCGTACTGGTTACGTCCGTTTGTCCGGACCTCTGGTGCCTGGCCGGTGCACTGTCTGGCCACAAGGTACATCGGATGATACGTCAGGCAAACCCCCTGGTCGCCAGTGAACCGTTGGCGGTAGGCCTCGATAAATCGCTGTATCCTGCCCTTGCTCCAGTGAGTTGAACATACGCTGTTGACCCCGGTCTGGCGCAGGTGCTGAAGTATGGCCATGGGGTCGGGAAAAAAGAATTCCTCCAGATGCTGACTGGAGTGCAGAACCTGGTAGTGGTCGGCCAGCATCTCTTCGACCGTTGTCAGGTCAGGGTACTCCAGGCCGACACCGCTTACTTCCCGAACTTCGCGCAGGTTTTGTGGCCCATACATGGAGAAGGCGAGAAAACCGCCCGTCTGCAGGTGGTTGTGCAGTTTACTCAGTAGAGTCGGCAGGTCATGGAGCCAGTGGAAAGTGGACGAGGAGATGATCAGGTCGAAGTGGGCAGGCAGTTCTATGGTTTCGATATCTCCGGGTATGAAAACAGAAGTTATGGCGTACCCGTCAAGTTTTTCCCGGATGGGAACGGAAAAATCGACCAGATCGTTGCAATAGAGAGTCTGGATGGAGGGAAACCGGGTTGCCAACCTCCGGGAGAGCAGGCCGGTGCAACAGCCTATTTCCAGCACATCCCGGGGCCGGGTGCAGCCTGATTCCTCGACCAGGTCGAGCAGACGGTCCGCCACCCGGTACTGGATGTGGGCCTGGCTGTCATAAGTGGCCGCGGCCCGGGCAAAGCGGCGGCCTATCTGTTTTTTGTCTGTGAGCATATAAGTCAACAGGGGTGTACTGCTACAATGAGGTTTCTGTCCGGGTCAGGTATTGTTTTGAAGAAAAGATAATAATCGAACCGGAAAGATAAGGACAGGAGAAAGGTTGACGTGTTACTGCAGGCGCCGGATTTCCACCCGCCGGTTGAGTCGCCGGTTGACCGTACTGGTGTTGGGGACCAGGGGTCTTGTGGGTCCGTAATAGACTACCCGCAGCCGGGCCGGATGGATGCCGCAGTCGGCGACGAGGTAGTCCCGAACTGCGTTGACCCGGATCCGGGAAAGGTACATGTTGGTGTCAAAATCGCCCCGGTCATCGGTGTGTCCGGAGAGTTCGTAAACAGCGCCGGCCAGTCTGTCGTTCTTGAGTGCCGGACAGATAACCTGGTCGATTATTTTGCGGGCCTCATCGGTCAACTCTCCGGAGTTTCGTTCGAACTGGATGGGCATGCGCAGACTCGCGTTATCTGCGGTCAAGTCACTGTTTTCCTGGCTCGGATGCATCTCCATGAAGCCGACGATTTCCTCCTCGGTCAGGCTCCGGACCACGATCCGGTTCATTTTTTCCGGCTCTTTCCTTTCCGGTGTGTCCGGAGCGGTCTTCGGGGTCGGAGTCGTCGCCTTTGCCTGGTGGGGAGGCAGAGGTTTTTCCTTGTCCCCGCGCTGTATCCCGCTTCCGGTTGCAGCGGCCGGCGGGAGGTCTGCCAAAGCAGGGGGGGATTGTAGAGCTGGGACCTGATCATCAACGGCGACCTGGTCCGGATCCGTATAGGTGTCCTGCCCTGCCGGAGGGGGAGGCTCTTTTTCTTCCGGGGGCCGGATTTGCTCCCGGGGCAAACCGGTCGGAGTCCGGGAAACGGTTTTTTCTTCTCCGTTTGCCCCGGTCAGTGGTCCCGCACCCTCTTCAGATCCCCTGCCGACAGCAAGGGATGGCCGGGAACTCTTCTCTCTCTCCAGGGCCTCTTGTTGCGCCTGCTTCAGCGAGCGCCGGGCCCAGATGTTGGCCGGCTCGATGGACAGTCCCTTTTCCAGGGCCTGGATGGCATTATGCGGGTCACCAGCGGCCAGGTACATCTCGCCAAGACCGAACCAGGACCTGGCAAAATCAGGATCAAGCTCCACGGCCCGGTGGTAGAGTTCCCGCGCCTGGTCATACTTGCGCAGCCGTTCCAGGTTGTAGGCAAAGAAGTAGGTGATTTTGGGATCTTGAGGGCACTTTTTGATCGCCTCTTTGAGGATTTTGTGGCGCTTTATCAGCCCTTTTTCCTGCCGCAGGTCGGCCCGGATCTTGACGCAGTCGGCCAATACCGGCCGGGGAAGCGCGACCAGGGCCAGGAAAATCCCCGGTAACAGGACAGTGACCAGTCGACGGGAGACGGAGAGGTGCATGATCGTCATGAATGTATTTCCGGTTTTTTCAGCAGGTTTTGTCGCAGGTGCTCAAGGGACCGTGCCAGTACTCCGATCTCGTCGTTGCGTTCATAGTCCACCTTTTCATCGAGAAATTTGCCTGCACTGATTTCCTCGGCCCGCTCGCTGAGATACTGTACAGGCTCGATGATTCGGCGATCGATGAAGTAGCCGATGGCGAGCAGGACCCCGAAAAAGGCTCCCAGGCTGACCAGGAAAAGGATACCGGCCGATCGTTTTGCCTGCTGCAGGGCCTGGCTGATGGAGACGTAGACAAGATAGGCTGAAACCGTATCCCCCATCTTCCAGTGGTAGCCGGTTTCCGTGCCGTATATCTCGATCTGGTCCTTGGGCGCTGTGTTCGGGTCTCCATGGCAGCGCAGACATCCTTTGCTTTCCACCCGTACGGGCCTGGCCATATAATAGTATGTGGTGTTTCCTTTGGTGATCACCCCTTCAAGATGGGTGAGATCGCTGTTTCTGCGAAAGGTTTCGATGAGTCCCTGCTCCTGAGCGTCGGCAAGGTTTTCGTGATGGAGCGGGTCCAGGGTGGCCTGCTTGAACAGGATACCGCCCGCATTATCTTTGAACTCGTCCCACACCCCCCGGCTGATGACAAAACCGGACATCAGTTCCGGATAAAAACGGTTTTGTTCCACCAGCTCAAGGATGAGCGGCCGCTGCTGTTCCTTGAAGTACTTGCGCGAGGCCATGATATAGTTGAAAATCATTTTTCCTTTCTGCCGCGCCTCCTCTATGACGTTTTGTTCGATGAGCTTGTAGCTCGCAACGCCGATAAGGATGGTGGCAAGGATACTGAACACGCCCATCAGCGCGAGTAACCGGGAGCGTAGATTCATCATCGCCCTCCTGCTGGGGTGGATATGGCTGGTTGCCGGATAAACGGCAGGTTGAGAGAGAAATCCGCGGGCGAGAAAAAGAAAAAGAACATCGCGGCGGCCAGGACCAGGGCCAGGGCAAAGAAGATCAGAAACAGTCCTGGTCCACGGTCTTTTTTCCGGCGGCGGGAAGGGAGTTCAGGTCTGGACCCGGTATCATCGGTCTCTTCTTGCCGCAATGAAGCGGTGTCTTCCGGTTTACCACTGGCTTCACCGCTGCCCTGTTCTTCCGGGGTGTAGGGAGTAATCTTCAGCTCGGTGGCGCATTCGCGGATGATGTCCCTGTCGATTCTCTCTTTCTCATCGACAAAGCCGGTGAGCAGGGCCCGGTCGCAGATGATGTTGATGAGCCGCGGGGCGCCGCCGGAAAAGAGGTGGACCTCCTGCACCGCCCCGGCGGTGAATATGTCGCGTTCAGCGCCGGCTATTTTGAGCCGGTGGCTGATATAGCTTGAGGTCTCCTCTTCGCTGAGCCGGTTGAGGGAGTAGTTCACCGTGATCCGCTGGCGGATGGCCCGGTTTTCCGGCTTGAGGATGGTATCGTGGAATTCGTTCTGGCCGACAAAGAAGATGTTGAGCAGCTTGGAGTGTTCCTTTTCGATGTTGGAGAGCAACCGGATCTCTTCGAGCAGTTCGTGACGGAACCGCTGGGCCTCGTCGATGATCAGCAGGACCTGTTTTCTCTCCTCGTAGGCCTGCTCGAGAAAATTTCTGAAAAGTTCGAGGAATTCTCCCTTGTTTGCCGGGTGGTGCGGTAGCTGGAAGGCCGAACCGATGGTCTTGAAAAAATCAGCCAGACTGAGGTCGGGATCCGAGATCCGGGCAACGATCACTTCGTCATCAAGGCTGTTGACCAGAGCATTGATTAGGGTGGTCTTGCCGGTACCCACATCCCCGGTCAGGAGAAGAAACCCCTTATTCTCCAGGATGCCATAACGCAGGGTGGCAAAGGCCTCCCGGTGTTTTTCCCCCAGCCAGAGAAACCGCGAGTCAGTGGTGATCTCAAAGGGTTTTTTTCGTAACTGAAAATGTTTGAGATACATGGTCCTCCGGACGGGAAGCTGTGGCAGTCGGTTGATGACAGCTGCCGGTGGTTTTGCAGTGTAAAAAACGAATAATTAACTGATAACATATAGTTACCAGCTGGTCAACAGATACTCATTCTGCGGGGTACTTTCCCTGTTATCCAGGCGGAGGCAGGTGAATAAAACGTTGGCAGACAATTAATCCCGGGCGATTCCAACGACCACGACCGGGCTGACCAGACAAAGGACGGTCGCTCAGTGGCGGGTCATTTACCCAGAACTGCGGCCTTGAATCGAGGGTCATAAAAGGGGAAATGGGGCAGCTTGATGCTCGTTGCGGTTCCGCGCCTCCAGGCCCGGACCTGATTGCGGGGTGGAAAGATCCGGTCGCGGCTGGTAATGATATGCCTGGTATAGATGTCCGGTGCCGGGCCCAGGTTGTTTAAGGCCTGGTCAAACAGGATGATCTCCCTGTGCAGAGAGCTGCTGGTCCGCCCGGGTTTGGCAGCCAGGAAACGGTCGTACTGGGTCTGGTCGTCAAACATCTGACGGTGGAACTGTTCAGGGTAGGCCGGAGTGAAGTCGCGGATACTGGCCCTCCAGGCCCGGACCGGAATACCCCTGCGGTCGTCCACTGGAAAACAGGTCCCTCCCAGAGCAGTAGCGGTGAGCAGGGGGATGTCGGCCAGCAGGTGGCCGGCAACCCAGACCCCCATGGACCAGGCCAGCAGCTCGAGGTTACGGGAAAGAGTCGAGGGCCGACGAGTGGAAAATATCTCCAGGTCGGGGAGAACGAGGTCCTGGTAATCATAGAAGAGCAACACGTCTCTTAATCCCCAGTCCAGTTCCTGAAAAGGCTCGGGATCCATGGACCAGCCGGCGAAAAAGAGCAGGCAGCGGCTATGACCTTTTTGAACAAGCCAGTGGGTCTGCATCAGGCAAGCAGTGATTCGATCCGATCCGGGAGGGTGGCCAGTTCCACTTCGGTCATGGTGGCGCTCAGAGAGAGGCGAAGCCGCGAGGTACCTGGCGGCACGGTGGGCGGTCGTACACCATTGACCCAGAAACCGGCCTCGCGCAGTCGTCTGGCCACGGTAACGGTCCGGCCGGAGTCGCCGATCATCACCGGCACGATCTGACTGTTGCCGTCGGTGCGCAGGCCCCGTCGCAGGATCTCGTCCCGGAGCCAGGCCGAGATGGCCCGCAGTCGGTCCCTCTCTTCTTTCATCCCGGGGATGATGTGGCTCAAAAAGAGGAGCCAGTGCAGGTTGACCGGGGGCAGGCCGGTGGTGAATATCAGCGACCGGGCCAGGTTGATCAGGGCATCGGCGACAACACCCGAACAGACGACAAAGGCTCCCTGTCCCCCCCATGCCTTGCCAAAGGTTCCGACCAGCAGGTCGATACGGCCGCTGACGCTCTGCTCTTCGGCAAGGCCCAGGCCCTGCCGGCCAGCGACTCCCACCGCATGGGCCTCATCCACGTACAGGCAGAGATCGAACTCGTCCCGGATCCGGGCCAGCTCCCGCAGGTCGGCCAGGTCGCCGTCCATGGAAAAGATGGATTCCGTGACCAGAAACACCTGGTCGAACCGGTCCCGTTTCTGTTCAAGGATGGTCCGGAGTCGCTGGTAGTCAAGATGGGGGTAACGGATCACCTCGGCCCGCGAGAGGCGCATGCCGTCGATAAGACTGGCGTGGCAGAGCTTGTCGGCCAGGATCAGATCATTTCTGTTGGCCAGGGCCGGGAGAATACCGATGTTGATGTGGTAGCCGGAGTTGAAGATCAGTACTTTTTCGCTCCCGTACAGGGTGGCCATCCGGGTCTCAAGTTCACGGTACAGTGAACAGTTGCCGGTCATCAGCCTTGAGGCCCGGGCTCCGGGTGCAAAGCGTTCCAGCAGGTTCCGGTCATCGAGGCTGTCGTAGAACAGTCGGACCAGTCCGGGGTCGGCGGCCAGCCCCAGGTAGTCGTTGCCGGCCAGGTTGAGATAGTCCAGGCCATTCACCCGGATCCGGGTGAATGGCCCGGGAATGAGCTCCACCAGGTCGCGGCGCAGTCCTTCGGCCTCCAGCCTTTCCAGCCGGTTGGCCAAACGTT
The DNA here is from genome assembly GCF_054025815.1 of Desulfolithobacter sp. Lineage (NCBI taxonomy): Bacteria > Pseudomonadati > Thermodesulfobacteriota > Desulfobulbia > Desulfobulbales > Desulfobulbaceae > Desulfolithobacter > Desulfolithobacter sp. Next base: position 118,528 of record NZ_JBPMMS010000010.1, read on the forward strand.
TGTGCAAAGAGGTCGTCATCAGGTTCGATTGCTGTCAGGCCTGGACATACTGCTCATACATCGCCTCGTTGAAACCGACCAGAACCAGGTCGCCGATCTTGAGCGTTGGCGCCCTCAGGTTGCCGGTCCGGCCAAGACAGAGACCCAGTATTTCTTCCCGGTTGTCCGCGGCCGGATCCAGAACCTGGAACTTTTTCCCCCGGCCAACCACGATTGCCCTGGCCCCGGACAGGATATCCCAGGCATCGTCTCCCTGGATTTTCTCTTTTCGAGCTTCCACAGTCTCTTTTATTTCTATGCCTTGCTCGTCAAACACAGCCTGTGCCCTGGTGCATGATTTTCAGCCCTTGCGCAGGTATGCCCAGTCAATGATCATGGTGTTTCCTCCTTCCGGTTTCACAGATAAAGTCCATAATCGTCTGTCCAGTGTAGCGCATCCGCCGCTGCCTTGCCAGCTTCATGTCCAGTGAAATTCCTTTATTTGGCGCGGCTCACTGTGGTATCATAGGTGATTTGCCCGTATCGTGTATGAGGGCTGCCTTCAATAAAATATAAAATGGTAATGGATTTTTAACTCTCATCTGATATTCCCCCTGTATCCTTGGGCGCGGATAAATCAGGCTTCGGCCACCGGCGGAGCGACTGAAGGATGGAAAGAGAAAAGATCTGATCCATCCGCCTGCCCTCCTGAGCCAGAACCCGTTTAAAGACCAGAAAAGAGACAGTGACCATGAAAATAACCGTCCTGAGTGACACCCATGCCCGCCATGACCAGGTCAGCATACCTCCCGGCGATATCCTGATTTTTGCCGGTGATATGAATAACTGCCGGGAAGAACGGGACGTGGCGGACTTCAACAGTTTTCTTTCAACCCTGCCCCACCGTTATAAGGTTGTTATCGGCGGCAATCATGACCATCAGCTTGCCGAAAATCCCAAGGCAGCCAAAATGCTCCTCTCCGAGGCCATTTATCTCCAGGATGAACTTGTGGTCATCGGAGGGCTTACTATCTACGGTGCGCCCTGGCAGCCTGTCTTCAACGACCAGGCCTGTGATGCCTTTGCGTTGCCCCGCGGCAGGGCGCTGGAGGAAAAATGGGCGATGATCCCCCCTGGCATTGATATCCTGGTCACCCATTCGCCGCCAGCCGGGATTCTGGATCAGGACGGCCCGGTCGCCCACGGCTGCTGTGATCTCACCGCCGCTGTCGATGTCATCAGGCCAAAGTACCACGTTTTTGGTCATATACACAATAATCACGGGGTGGTGAAAAGCAGTGCCACAAGCTACATCAACTGCAATGTCAGCGGCCCGGACGGCAAGCTAAGGCCAGCGCTGTCTTTTGACTGTTATCCGACAGGATCCTGAAACTAAAAAAAACAGAACCACCATCCGTGTTTCCTTGTTGTTTTCTCCCTGCAGGCAGCTCTCCTCCTGCAAGTGATTCCACTGTGCTCCCGGCTGGGCGAAAATTTTTATTATCGATCCTGTTGGGTGCACCGTCCGCCAGCTGTCTGGACCGGCTTTTTTAGTATCTGATTGATTTTTCGGTCAGAGACTGGTTATATATCGTGAATAAAATCCCGCTGATACAGAGAGAAAAATGACGGGGCAGGCAACGTGCGTACAGATGGGAGGGAGAAGAGATGATTGCACAGAAATTGGAGCAGGTCGAGCCGGGCCAGGACTCACGCAAACTTGACTCGGGCTTCGCCGAAAATCGACGGGCGGTCCGTATTCCCAGGCAGGTGGTGGAACAGGCCCTGCTTGCGGAAAAGGGATCGATCTATGTCCAGGTGGCCGGGGAGGAAAAAAACAGGTGGCAGGACGCGGTACTTCGGGATCTGCACCAGAATGGCATGTCCTTTGTCCTGCTTGATCACTCCCTGCGCGAAGGGGACCTGATCCACGTGGAATTGCGGCTGGGAGGGCTGGAGTTTGAATCTGACGCCCGGGTTCGCTGGACCCTGCGTCATCACGTGGGTATCGAGTTTCTCGATCCCCGGGCCCGGGATGCCTCCTTCCTGGCCGAGTTCTACGCCACCCGGCTGCTGAACCTTCTCCGGGAGGACCTGGAAGACTCTGACTCCTGACCGGCCCGGATCCCCAGGTTGTTTTTGCTCTGCTGTCCCTGACTGCTGAGTTTTGGAAAACAGCTCGCCGCATTTTCCGGTTCCCCCTTTTCCGAGAGTTGATGTTTACCTTTCTCCACTGTGCCGATATTCACCTGGACAGCCCGCTGCGCAACCTGACCCTGCGGGAACAGGATGGTTCCGTGATCCGCACCGCGGTCCGTCGCGCCTTCGATGACCTGGTTCAACTGGCCCTGGATCAGCAGGTGGCCTTTGTTCTGATCGGTGGTGACCTTTACGACGGGGCCTGGAAAGATTACCACACCGGACTCTATTTTATAAATCACATGCAGCGCCTCGGCCGGAGCGGAATCAGGGTTTTCCTGGTCTCCGGCAACCATGACGCCGCCAGCCGGATCACCACGGCTCTGCGTCTGCCTGACAATGTGGTCCTGTACGCCACTTCCCGGGCCGAGACCGTGGTTTTGGAGGAGACAGGGGTGGCGGTCCACGGTCGCGGCTACGGACGGCGCGCGGTTACGGACAACCTGGCCCTCTCCTATCCGGAACCGGTAGCGGGAATGTTCAACATCGGCCTGCTCCATACCGGGCTTTCCGGCCGTCCCGGCCACGAACCTTACGCGCCCTGCTCGGTGGAAGACCTGGTCAGCCGGGGCTATGATTACTGGGCCCTTGGCCATGTACATCAGCGCGAGGTGGTGCACCAGGATCCGTGGATCGTGTTTCCCGGTAATATCCAGGGACGCCACATTCGCGAGGACGGACCTCGGGGTGCCACCCTGGTGACCGTGGAAAACGGGAAAGTCACCGCTGTGGAGCACCACGACCTGGACCATGTGCGCTGGAGCAGGTGCCGGGTGGATCTTACCGCCTGCATCAGCCTGGACAAGGTTCTGGAACAGATAGAGGCCCGGCTGGCCGAGACCGTGGACCTGGCCGAAGGCAGGGCGGTGGCGGTCCGGGTTGATCTGCATGGCGAGACTCCCTGCCATCCGGAACTGCACCGGAACCGGGAGCATCTCTTCTCGGAAATACTTGCCCTGGCCATGGATCTGGGCGACGTGTGGCTGGAAAAAGTGCGACTTGAAACCAGTTTCCCGGCCCGGGATACTACTGTTACCGATCCAGGCCTGGTGGACCTGGACCGGTTGCTCAAGGACATTGAATCTCCCCTTGAACTGGCCCCGGAACTGGAAAAGTTCCTCTCCAGGCTGCCGGCGGAACTCGGAGGACGGGAATCCCTGCTCCCCGATGATCCAACCCAAAGCCATGAACTGCTCTGTACAGCCCGTGATCTTTTGCTGGGCCGTATTCTTGGTCACCTGGAGACCCGATGAGGATTCTTCGTCTCGATATCGCCGCTTTTGGTCCTTTCACCGGCCGGGTGCTCGATTTTTCTTCCGACCTGCCCGGCCTGCACCTGGTCTTTGGTCCCAACGAGGCCGGCAAGTCCAGCTCTCTCCGGGCCCTCAAGGCCTGGCTCTTCGGTTTTCCGGTCCGTACCGCCGACGCCTTTCTTCATCCATACAGTAAGCTGCTGGTGGGTGGCGAGATCGAGGAACAGGAAAAGCGCCTCAGTTTTTACCGCCGCAAGCGCAACAAGGGCGACCTGCTCGACCCGGAGGGCAATCCTCTGCCGGCCGGGGTCCTGGAGCCCTTTCTCCACTCCCTGGACCGGCAGTTCTTCGAGGCCCTGTATGGGATCGATCACGACCGGCTGGTCCAGGGCGGCCGGGAGATTCTGGAACAGCGAGGTGAACTGGGCGACATTCTCTTTGCCGCCTCCACGGGGATGGCTTCCCTGCATCGGCTCATGGCCAGCCTGGACGAGGAAAGCGGCGGTCTTTTCAAGCCCGGTGGACAGCTTCCGCTGATCAACAAGGCCGTTGCCCGTCACCGGGATCTGAAAAAGGAGATTCGCGACCTGTTCCTGGCCCCGGAACGCTATCTGGAAGCGGATCGGGAACTGCAGGAAGTGACCGGACGCTACCGTGAGCTGGATGCGTCCAGGCGGAAGCTGGACCAGAAGATTCGTTTCCTGGAGCGTATTCACCGGGCCTTTTCCCTGATCAGTCGCCGCCGGTTCCTGCGCAGACAACTGGCCGAACTGGGGGAGGTGCCGATCCTGGGGCAGGATTTTTCCGTCCGTCGGCTCAAGGTTCAGGAACAGCTGCGTGACCTGCACCTACAGGAGGCCGGCAGTCGGGCCAGAATGGCGGAGCTGAAGAAAAAACTTGGCTCCCGGGCTGCCGATCAGGCCCTTTTGGAGCAGGAGTCCCGGATCGAGTTCTTCTACCAGCAGGTGAGCAAGTACCGCAAGGCCCAGAGTGACCTGCCACGGATAGAGGGGCTGCGGGCCACACGCCGGCGTGAGGCGAGACTGGCTCTGAAGATGGCTGCCCCGAACCTGGAGCTGGACCAGGCTGATCGGCTTGGCGAACTGTGGCGCAACCGGGAACGGGTGCGTCGTCTGGTCACCCGCTTCGAGACCCTGGAGCAGATCCGGCAGGACGGCGGACGCCGCCGCCGGAACATCCTCCGAAGGCTCAAATTGTTGCAGGAACAGTCCCCGGCTCCGCCCGATCCGCATACTATGGAAAGCCTGTTGTTGACCTTGGACGCGGCCCGCCGCCTGGGTGATATCGATACTGCTGTCAGGACACTTGAGCAGGAAATAGTTGACCTGACCGCTCATTGTGAACGTGAGCTGGCCCGTCAGCAGCTGTGGGAGGGAACGACCGCGGAGTTGGCCCGGATCCGGCTTCCTGGCGAGGAAAGTGTGAGCCGTTTTGCAGAGCAGTTTCGGGATCTGGAGCTTCGTCTGTCCGGCCAGGATCAGGCCATCACCGAAACCAGGGAACGGCTGGAACAACTGCGCCGGGACCGGCGTGAACTTGAATTGGCCGGGGCCGTGCCCACGGAAGAGGAACTGGCCACCATTCGCCGCAACAGGGATCAGGCCTGGCGGCTTATCCGCCAGGCCTTGTTCCAGGGGGAGGGAAGTGGAGAGGCTCTTTCCCGGTGGGCCCCGGTCGATCCGGCCGACCGCTACGAACAGCTCGTTCTCCAGGCCGATACCCTGGCCGACCGGTTGCGTCTGGAAGCAAAGCGGGTTCACAAGTTCGCGGCCCTGGGCGCGGATGAACAGCTCCACGCCGCCCAGTTGGCTATTCTGGAGGAGGAGAGGGAAAAACTTGCCAGGGAACGGGAACTCCTGTCCCGTTCCTGGACCGAACTCTGGCAGCCACTATGTATATCCCCGCTCGCACCGCGCGAGATGCAGGCCTGGCTGCGGCACATGGAGAACCTGCGAACCGAGGCCGCTGCCCTGGAGGAGAAGCAGGGTCGGCTCGGAGACTTGACCGGTCAGCGGCGGAAACACCGGGCCGCGCTATTGTCGCTGCTGGGCAGGAAAACAGGGCCGTCCGGCCCGGAGCTGGCTCCGGTGGTCGACCTGGTCGTCGCACACCTGGCTGACCTGGAAAAGCGTCAGGCGTTGGCCAGGGATCATGCCCGCGAGCTGGCCCGCCAGCAGCAATTTCTCGAAGAGGTGGACCGGGAGCTTGCGGAAACGGCCTGCCAGCAGGAAGAGTGGCAGGCACAGTGGCGGACAGCGGTGAGCCTGCCGGAAGATGTAGCGCCTCTGGACCCTGGCAGCGCTCCGGGGATTCTCGAGGCTGTGGAGAAGCTCTTCCATCTCCTTGAACAGATGGAAGAGGATACGAGCCGGATCAGGGGCATCAACCGGGACGCCGAAATATTTGTCCGGGAGGTTCGCGAGCTTGCAGCACAGCTTGCCCCGGACCTCGGCAAGGACCGGCCTGATGACTGCGCCGACCATCTCTACCGGCTCCTTGGTCAGGCCCGGGAAATCGCAACCAGGCAACGTACCTGGGAGGAGCAGGTAGAGGTCCTGGAACAGGAACTGGGAGATCTTGAAACCGAGATTGCTTTCTGGGAGGAGGAACTGGCCAGGCTCCTTGCCGAGGCTGGTTGCAGGTCGGAACAGGACCTGGTCGAGGTCGAGCGCAGGGCCGTGGAGCATGCCAGGCTCCGGGAGGCTATCCAGGACCTGGAAACAGATCTCCGTCCCCTGGCCGGTGATATGTCCCTGGACAGTTTTGAAAAACTGGTGGCCGCCGAAGACAGCGATACCCTGCCCGAACGCATCAGGGAGATGCGGCGGGAAATCAAAGAGGATCTGGAACCGGAACTCAGGCAGCTGGCCGAACGGAGGGGCGAACTGAAGCGGGAACTGGCCCAGATGGACGGTACCAGCCAGGCCGCGTTGCGGGCATCCGAGCTTGAGGAAAACCTGGCCCTCCTGCGCGAGTATGCCGAGCGTTATATTCGCCTCCGGCTGGCCGCCGGCCTTCTGCGGCGCGGTATCGACCGATTCCGGGAAGAAAACCGAGATCCGCTCCTGGAGGCCGCCTCGGCCATGTTCGCCCGGATTACCCTGAATTCCTTTACCGGTCTGGCCACCGACATCAACGACCAGGGTAACCCGGTCCTGGTCGGCCTGCGGGCTGGCAACCAGCGCCTCGGGGTCGAAGGTATGTCCACCGGCACCCGCGATCAGCTCTATCTCTGTCTCCGCCTGGCCTCGCTCCTCAAGCGGGCGCGGGACGGCCAGTCCATGCCCTTTATCGCCGACGATATCCTCATCAACTTCGACGATGACCGCTCTCGCGCCACCCTGAACCTCCTGGCCGAGGTGGGCAGAAAGAACCAGATCATTCTTTTCACTCACCACCAGCGGATGATCGAGCTGGCGGACCAGCTCGATCATCCTGTCCATATTCACTCCCTTGACCAGGGATAGCCTCCCGTGGGCCGCTCAGCAGGTGGGGCATGTTGCTGCCTGACCTTTGAACAAAGAAAGTATCCTGCCTGTTTTCTGTTGACCGTCACAGACAGGACTTGGGCTTTTTGTGGCTTCTGGCAATCAGGGTGTTGGCAACGGTTCCTGATTGGTGTAGAGGAACCATACGTTCGTGAGCGGTTCAAGGGCTTCAGCCCCCAGCAGATGTGCCCTGTGACCGTTTTCAATTCAGATATTCCTGAATTCGTGAGCGCTCGAGAACGGGTCGGATGCGCGAAGGCAACGATGTTGATTTTATTGAGCAAGGAATTTTCTTCCTTTTGAGAAAAAACATGATTTCACAACAGGCTTCAGCAGGTATGGAAGTTGATGAAAGTATTATCAGCAGGCTGCAGTGCTCGTTACTTTTCCATGATGTCGATAAGTCAGAATTGATTTTCTGTGCATCGTATGCTCGGGTGCAAAATTTTTCCCAGGGCCAGTATGTGTACAGGCAAGGTGGTCCCAGTGATGTTTTTTATATCGTTGCCACCGGGGAAGTGGAGCTCGTTGTAACACGGTTTGATGGAGTGAATAGCGTTGTCGGGCGCATTGACGCAGGAGGTCATTTCGGAGAAACCGGCATTCTGAGCTCAAAGCCACGTTCTGTCGGGGCACGAGCGCTTTGTGATCTTGTTGTTATCTGTTTTGACAAAGATTTTTTCAAGACAACTATTCTCTCCAACCAGAAGGTCCACAAGCGCCTTGATGCTCTTCTGGCAGAGCGTTTAAGAGTCGCATTTCATGACTATGCCGATCCGGCTGGTGTGCAACAGGCGGACAGTGAGGAATTACAGGCGGATGATATAATTCTCTTTAAGGAGAAATCCTTTTCTGTGGACCGGCTGTCCGGGTTCATCAAAAACAAAAACGATATTATTCGGCCCTCCAGATCGGCTCGGAAAATCCAGGCAGCACTGGACAGGTTTGTTGCGGAGAGTGATCCGTATATGATCACTGGAGAAGCGGGCACCGGTAAGTCAATCATAGCCCGGCAAATCCACTCTCAGGCTGATTGGACAGATGGTCCGTATCAGGAAATCGACCTGAGAAATTATGAATCGGAATGGCTTGAAAGAATACTTTTCGGTACAGAGCAGGGTGTTTATCCCTTTGCCCGGATGCGACAGACAGGTGCCCTCCGGGTCTCCGGCGGGACACTGGTTTTCACAAATGTTCATCTCATGGGTGAAAAGTTGCAGAGGCGCCTGCTCCAGGCAATAGAAAGTAAGATCTTCACCCCGATAGACAGTGATCGCCAATTGGTTGTAAGGTCTCGAATTGTTTTTATTTCCACCTTTTCACTTTATCAACTTGAAAAATCGAAAAAACTTTTGCCGGAATTGCTCGATTTCTTTGAGAAGCACTCTTTCCATGTGCCCCCTTTGCGCAAGCATAAAAAAGATATTCCACTGCTTATTTCTTACTATCTCGATCGTTACAGCAGAGAATATGAAAAAACACTTTCCAGAGTGTCTTCAGAAACTCTCGGCATCCTGATGCATTATGACTGGCCTGGTAATCTGCCGGAATTGGCCAGTGTGATGCGTCGAGCGGTGATGCTTGCCCAGAATGATGAAATACTCCCGGAGGAAATCCTTCTCGGCTTGCCAAAGAGTGAAGGAAAATGGGAATACAACATCTTACGGATCCCCTGGATAAGAAAATTTCTCAGAAGTTCGATTTTTCCACTTGGCCCACGGATAGTTGTTGGATTCTTCTTGCTGGTCACGATTTCAGCTCTCTTTTTCGGGCCACAAAATGGTGTTTCAAATGCGGGAATAACAATGGGTTGGTATATTGGCTGGCCTCTGATGTTTTTCTCTTTTTTCTTTCTGGCCCGAACCTGGTGCAGTGTCTGTACGCTTGCCGTTCCGGGAAGAATACTTCAGAACCTGGTTAAACCACAAAAGAAGACGCCATCCTATATAAAGAATAATTCCGGTTGGATAATGGCCATTTTATGTATCCTTGTCTTCTGGGTAGAAATAGTCTGGGATGCGTATAACACTCCCCGACTCACCGGAAGCATTATCCTTGCCGTAACAACAGGGTCAATCATTTTCAGTATCCTGTACTCAAGGAGATCCTGGTGCCGTTATCTCTGCCCGCTGGGTGCGGTGAATGCGATTTTTTCCATGCCTTCGATTCTCGAGTTACGTTCAAATCGGCATGTCTGCCTGAATCGTTGCCAGGAGCATGCCTGCTTCGTGGGAGGCGCCACAGGTCTGGGATGTCCCATGTTCAGGCATCCGTACCTGGTTGATAATAATCGCGACTGTATCATGTGTGCAAACTGCATAAAAAACTGTAACAACAGCTCGATACAGTTAAATATCAGGCTGGCCCCGAATGAATTATGGACACTGAAAAATCCGAGAAAGGCGGACAGTTTTCTTATAGTTTCCATGGGAGCTATATTTTTTCCTTTCGCTCTGCAGGAAAAATTTTCGCACCTGGTTGATCTGCTGGTGGCTGATCTGGCGGAAATTGGGATGATGATTCCGGACTTTCTGGCTGGAAGTTTGATTTTTTTTATACTTATCCTCGTTTTCCAGCTTGGTTACTATCTGATGGTTACGTCTCAGTGTCGCTATGTCAAAACAGAAAGAGAGACCCTTCTCCCACTTTTGGGTTATGGGTTCATTCCCCTGGTCCTTGGCGGGTATATGGCGGTTCATCTGGAATCTTTTATAAGCGGTGCGGGACGTATCATTCCTAATATTCAAGAATGGCTGGGCATGCAATACTCATACGAAAACATTCGATTGATAAGCTCAGACAGTACTTATGTCTTGAAAGCGCTGACTGTTACAGGTGGATTGCTTGCCTCGCTGTATGCCACGTACAGGTTGACAGAGCGTACTATTGCCGGGAATGTTCACAGTATTAAACCCCTGATGATCCCTTTCAGTTTTCTTTTCATCCTGGCAGTACTTTTTCTTTTCATGGTGTAACAGTATTGCTTCAGATGGTCGGTGACCATCTCTGCGGGGGCTCTACCTGTCAATTTCTGGTGATATGCCCACCCACTGCAGGCGCAGGTTCTCTTCGGGTGTGAAGGTTGATGAAAGAGCTCTATCAGAGGTTTTTTTCTCGCCATCCTCCTTTACCAGGTGAAAGGACACCGTGGAGGCGGTGACCGTGCTGCGGCCGAAAACGAGGAAAACGATAAGCCAGAGAAGCTGCAGGCTGATCATGGGCACCGGCTGGGTGAAGAGGGTCAGGCCCTGCAGAATGTCTGGCCGGGCAGCCTGTCCAGGTTGGGGAGCCAGCATCACTACAGCCGCGATATAGGGCAGCGCGGCAAGGCTCATTTTCTGATAGGCGGAGATCCTGCCCTGGCCACGGAAGTCCGCCCGCATGGTTTCGGAAAGAATCCGCCACACCTGGGTGATCATCAGGCTGCAAAGCAGTGCCGCCACGAAATGTGAGGTCAGAAACAGGTAACTGCAGGCCATGGCGGTGGCTGTGTAGAGAATACAGGTCACCGCCTGGATCGGAACCAGCGGTTCCCCAGCCAGGGATCCTTCATAGACCGCTTTTTTGGTCGGTCCGGTGAACACAAAGGACAGGTGGCCAAACAGCAGCCGGGTCAGGCGCCGACACTTTCTGACCGGTTTGCCGTAACAGCAGCCAAAACTCACACAGGCCAGCCTGCCCAACCCCTCGCCAAGGGTATAGCCGATGGCAAGCGAGGCCAGAAGCACGATCATGTCAACCTCAGGCGCTCCGCGGTCCTTGAGCCACCAGTTAAGCGCCAGAACGATCCAGGGTGCGGTCAACAGGCCACAGAAAAAAGCGCCGCCAATGGTAAAGGTATGGCGTTTTTTCTCAACCACTCTGGCCATGATTTTTGCCGATGGGAGGGTGACAGCAAGGATAATCAGTAACAGCATCAGCGCTGCGGTCAGATTCGCGGAAACGCTGCGGAGCAGGATAAGAGTCAGCAGCGTGCCGCCGGTCGTGGAACAAGCCACCAGAAATCCGTAAAAGGTAAGGTTGGTGCCGTGCCAGTTTTCCCTGTCTGAACGACGGGATGGAATGACGGCAAACATCTGCCACCGTTCCCCGGGCAGGTGGCGGAAGCCCCACACAAAGAGAATCGTAAATCCGAGAGAACAGAACAAAACAAATAGAAGTTCAGGCATTTTTATTCTCCAGGATCTGGCTGTGGCAATAGCGACGCTTTTTCCACCTGTCCGGCCTGGTGATCATCCCTGCGTTCCGCGCGGCCAATGGTCGCCCGGACCTTGATGTCTGTTTCCACCAGGGGAACCGAGAAGTGTGAAGAAAACCGGCTCTGGACATCACGACGGCAGACATTTTTCTCCAGGTCGTCGCAAAATATTATCCGTCCGGGCTCAAACAACAGGATATCTGTCGAACTCCCCGGCCTGTACAGGCTTTTCGGACAACCTTTTTTCACAAACATTCCAGCTCGAACCGGTACGGGATCTTCATACTTGTATCGGGAATAGCACTGGACGATCTCCCCGATCATCATTGCCACTACTTCGATCATGGCCACCAGCCCGACTCCGGTGCCGTTTTCCACATCCGTATCAATAATGGTGACCACCCGTTTGTTTTTCGCATGCACCGAGGCCAGGACGACCTGTGCTGCCGGATTACAGGAGTGGTAGGCTCCGTCAAGTTCATAGATGTCGACGACCCTGCCACTGACCGGCAGGTGGTTGTAATGGTACTTGTCCGGAGTCAGGCGGAAGACAGCAAAATTACCGTTGTGAAAGGTGCTGTCCCACTTCGAGCCCAACAGTTCGGCCACAGAGAAAAATTTTTCCTTGATAAACAGCTCCGGCGTTGACGCCAGCGAGCCGATCAGAACCCGGGCATCGGCCGGAGATACCACGGTCAGGGGATCTTGTGCCATGGGGCGAACCTGCCAGTAACGAATTTGGCGCTCGAAAACTTTACGCGGGGTGTCCAGCAAGTCCGGGGGATCGAGACATTCATCCGGGTTCACCCCCATCCTGGCCAGGAGAGTTGCTCCTTTACTGTGTTTTCGATCAAGGCCGGAATCAAAATGCAACCAGCCAAGCAGGCTTGACATGCGCGCGGACGTCAGGGCTTTGAAGAGGGAGGGCGCGTGTTCGCGCACCGGGTTGTACAGCAGCCGGACCGTGCGGTCGCCGATAAGCACTTCGGTGACTACTCTGCCACTGTCACGCTCTATGTACTGATGAAGATTCACGGCTCCTCTCCCATGGAGATTCGGTATTCACGTTCAATCGTCAGCATGGTCAAAAGGATCAATCGCCTTATTTCACTGCTGCGTGCCTGTCCATTCATGACTTTTATGCCAATTTGGTCCATCATATCCGAGGCCTTTCTTTCTTCTGTCAGCTGGCTGAGAATCTCGGCAAAACGTTTGTCGGGATAGTTCTCCAGCGATCTGGCATCCTCCTTGAGGACATCCACGGCTTCCCGCATGTGTTGGGTCCAGAGGGTGGTGCGGTAGTAGCGTTCGGCGGCATGATTGAAGGTATCTGCGTCGACCTGTATGGCCGGCCCCGAACACCCTGCTTCCCGGACGATGCCCCTGGTCAGGACATCGGCCGCCTGGTGCTCGGGCATGTCCAGAAGTGACTTCATGTCCGCAAGGGTTTGCTGCACCGCTTCGGTGGCAAAAAAATCTGTGTGTTCCTCTTTAAGGAGGGCAAGACATGCCTGTTTCCAGGCCTTGATTCCCACCCTGATGTAGCCTTTGTATCGACGGCTGTGGCGCTGGCCCTTTGTTTTTGCAAGGATTCTTCTCATCAGGATGTTTCTGGTGTCGGCGCGGACAAAAAAGGTGGGCAGGCCGATGGCGGAAGCAAAAAATATTTGCCGGCGTTCACTTTCCGTAAATGGATCATCTGGAATGTGATGGTGGCGTATCGTGCCGGTGCTGACCCAGTGCCAGGCCAGGGCGGTGACAATAAGCTGCAGGTTCACGGCCTGGGCCATATAGTGAAGTTGACTGGGGAAAAGTGAATAATGACGTCCTTCAAAACCGGAGAAACCCATGGACCTGCGTTCACGTATCCGGTAGGGGAGGTACATGGCCATCCGGCTGTCAAAGACACCCATTGCCGCGAGATCGTTTTTCAACCGTTGCTGATTGCCCACCGTGCCATCAAGTGCCGGACCATTTTCCACACTCTGCAGGGCGACCAGGTAATCCACCAGCCTGATATCAGGTACATAATCTCCTCGCAGACGAAACAGCCTGCTGAAAATATGATCCAGCCTTTCCGGACCGAGCGGGGTCATACTGTGGCCGAAAAATCGGAGATCAGCCTTTTTTTTCCACCGCCGCCAGATCATGCGAAGGTGGGTATAATCCAGTTCATGGGGCAGAAAACCAAGGACCTTTTCCGGGTGAAAATCACTGAACGACAATCGGTATGGGGCGGCTGAAACCGTGTTCACAAAAAGCGGCAGGAAATGTTCGACAATCTTGATGACCAGGTCACCGAAGTATTTTTCATAACCGTGACGGGTCCTGTCGCGGTCATCGGCAAACAGCCGGGTCAGGATTTTGCTGCCAAAGGTGATGTGGGTGCCGTTGTTGGCCAGACATGTATTGGAGGTATTGGGCAGGATGACAAGATTGCGGGTAATGATGCCCGCCTCCCTGAGCTTTGCAAGGCCGTTGAGCTGGCTTCGGGAAAGGGTTCGGTGGCAAAGCTCCATGTACAGTTTTTTTTCCTCCCCCCTTTCCCATCCGGACAGGCAGGGATTCAGGAAGAGTTCCCGGTAAAAGGCGTCCGATACCAGTTCGTTTATTTTTTTCTGCCTGAGCGGAGGATTGGGTGCAAAATAGAGGTGGCAGGTCTGGCCATGGTTCTCCAGCATGAACTGGCGGTTGGCATAACAGACAAGAAGCTGGGTAAAAAAGAATCGACGACAGGTTTCACGGGCCGTCTGTTCTCCGGGAAGGATGCTGTTTTGGTTACCGGCCAGGGAAAAGGAGGTTATTTCCGGAGAGGTGTTATCGCTTATAAAATGGCGCATCAACCTTTTTCCTGCCTGAAAAAGCAGGGGAAAGTTCATCTCCGAACGGCTGATTCCGTCGGCCAGGGAGAGCTTGAGCAGATAACTGACCGGGATTCGCAGCCATTTTTCTCCACGGTGGTGGAAAAGAAACCTGTGGCAGTCAGATCGGTTCGGTCCCTGGGGGCATGATTTGTCGGCCAGCAGGTCATGGCGCAGGACGGTGTCCGCATAGGGGGAAAGCAGGTGCCGGGGAAACCGAACCCAGCTGTTCTCCCAGATCCGGTCCTGGTTGTTCTCAAGAAAACCTTGCAGTGCCGAGACCGAGGAAAACGGCAAGTCACCGCGCTCTGCCCGCTTGACCAGGTTCTGGAAATAACTGGAATGCTCTATGCCAAGTGGCAGATCGACGTTTTCTTTTGCACCGGAGACTGCAGCCTGGAATTCGTTTTCCACCCCCACCGTGACATCACTGGCCTCGAACGGGGATAACCTGGACAGCATGTGTATTCGGAAGCGTTCGGCCTGCTTCGCTGTCAGGGAAACAGCGGGCGGGAGGCCCGGCAAGGTTTCTTGAATGTCAGATAGTGGCCGCGTCATGATTCCAGGCTGGCGTGAAGGGAATTGTCTTCTAAGGCCAGACTGTATCGGACTATTATTAGCGTATAGCTATGATTTTATCATATTTCTGTTGGGCTGATTCAGGGGCAGGGCAGGTGCTTGTTACGGATAAGGGTACAAAGAAGGTGCTCGACGGCGCAGGATGCCCGGTGCGACATCCTGAGCAGGTTGTCGCACCGGGCATCATCCAGGCAGGCGCAAGGACGGACTTTGGCCTGCGGTGAGACGTTGCTGTGGAGGGGGACTACTCCTGCAGAGTCAGGCTGTCCTGCTGCCGGCCGGTTTTTTCCTCTTCGTCCATGAGGCGCTGGAAAATGGTCGAGGCACGCTGACCGTATTGCTCGGCCTCGTCCTGTTTCCCCTGACGCTGGCAGAGTTGGCTCAACTCCTGGAGTATGCTTCCCACGGCCGGATGGTCGGGGCCGCGCAGATCTTCAGTTATGGCCAGACTGCGAAGATAGTTTTCCTCGGCCTGGCCATACCTGCCGCAGATCCTGCAGGCCTCGGCCAGGTTGCTGTAGGCCATGATCAGGCTTGCCCGGTCTGGATTGCTTGACTGTTCCTTCACGGCACAGAGACGTTCCAGCAGGGGAATGGCCTCTTTTTCCCGCTCCAGTTCCATGTAGAGCCCGGCAAGCTTTTCCAGAATTTCGCCCAGGGCCACGTGGCCACCCACCTTCTCCACAATGGCCAGGGCCTTCACATAACCATCTTCTGCTTTTTCATACCGGCCCAGGGCTTCCTGCAGTTTGCCGATCTGAAGCCAGCAGATGCCCAGTTCCGGATCGTCGGTGCCCTTTAGTTTGGACAGGCTGACCATGGCCTGTTTGTAGAGGCTGCCGGCCTGTTTGTGTTGTCCCACCAGGGCCGATGTGTACGCCAGGTCGCGGCGGGCCAGGGCCAGGTCCACCGTCTCCTCGCCTTCGGCCTCCAGCAGCTCTACAAGGCGTCGAGACCAGGCCAGTGCCTTCTTGTGGCGGTACAGTCTTCTGGCCAGGGCGGAAGCGGTCCGGAGATATTCCGGGGTGCGGTCGTCCAGGTTCACGGCCTGTTCATAGCGGTCCATGGCCTTGTTGAGGTCGACCAGACACTCGGCGAGGCGACCGCTGAGATAGGCTGCCTGGGCGGCTCGGGAGGGGTTCCTTGCTGCGACATCGTCAAGTATCTGGCCGGCAACAGCGGTATCTCCCTCTTCGATGGACTTCCGGGCCTCTTCATATTCTCTGGAACTCAGATCCATTTGGCCCAGAGCTTCCAGGACCTGTTTTCGGCAGGCGAGTTCATGCTCATAGCTGATTTCAAGAAAATTCAGAGACTCGGTGATCACCACAAGTTCCGCCTGGAGCTGTTCCCGCTGTGCTTCATTTTCCTCTTCCATGGCCCTGGTCAGGCGGTGGAGACGCTGTTCCCGATAGTCCATCAGCCGCTGTTCATACAGACCTGGAGACAGGGTGATGGCGGGCGGTTCCCCCTGGGGTTCTTCGGGCGGGGCAGTTTGTTCCGTCAGTTCGGTAACACCAGGTTCGACAGAGGCCTTTTCCCTGGCAGAATCCTCCTCTGCCGGGGTTTCAGCTTCAGGGACCTTTTCTTCGGCAACCGGTTCAATCTCCACGTTTTCAACTTCTTCCTCCTGTTCTTCGGTCACGACCGGTTGCTCCTGAGTGGGGGGCGGGACGGGAGATTCTTTTTTTTCTGTCGTTCGAGCCCCTGAAGAACGTTTTTTGAGAATCAGAAAGAGAACAAGGATGGCCAGGCCCAGGAGGCCTGCGATCAGTAATATGGAGCTGTTCATGGTTTCCCTGTGGTTGCGTCTGCAGGAGCGCAGGAGACCGGTCCACATCTGGTGATGCCCGGTTTGAAGGACCTGCGGCCGGCAAACAGATTATGACCTGGCAATTTTCCCGAAGGAAGAGAACGCCACACGTTGAAACAGGTTCGTTTGCTGTGGATATGACAGAAAAAAGAGGACAGCATGCCGGTATCAAACAAGATTTTTTCAAGTTCCTCTTATATCGGTATAGCAAAGCGTCAGCCGGTGAACAAGAAAATTGCAAATTTTGCGTACAATTCCTTGCCGTGGCCATTCCTGAATGTCCCGTGGACGGTATTATTTTCACTGGTCAGGCGTGATGGCGTCGCAAAAGTCCGATCTGCGGCGATGCAGGCGGGTATGGCCAGCGCCCTCCGGACAGACATTATGCGTACCGAATCTGGAACTTCCGCAGATCCTGATTCGCTCATGTCTGTCCAGGGCTGTCATTTTCCCCGTACAAGGCGCTGGAGCAGTGCATCCGGGAGGCTGGCGGAGTCCTGTATTTTTTTCGCTGTTTGGCTGATGTCGTATTTGACTCGTCGAAACTCGATGGTGTTTTTCCTGGTGTCCAGGATGCAGTAGCAGGCCCTGGGATCCCGGTCGCGGGGCTGGCCCACAGAGCCGCAGTTGATGATATGGCGTTTATCCGGAGCGAGGCTGCAGGTGACCTCTCCCTTTGGCTTGAAAAAATCGACCTGGAAAAAGTTTTTTCTGGTGATGATCAGCGGTCGGTGGGTGTGGGAGATAAAAAGGAGTCGGGCCCTGGTCGCCAGGAAGGAACGGAGGGCATACATGGGGCTTTGAACATAGCCATAGGCGCCAGGGTTATAGGGATTGGCATGGGCAAAGAGCATGTCGTCCATGGCCAGGGTCAGGGGCAGGGCTTCGAGAAAATTTGCGTGATTTTGCGTCAATTGGTCCATGGTCCAGAAGATGGACTCTGTGGCCACCCGGTGCATATTGTATGGTGAATATCGCCAGGTGGCGGCCCCATCATGATTACCGGCAAGGAAGTTGGCCCCGGGCAGAGAGCGGATAAGCTCGATGCACCCGTTTGGGTCCGGGCCGTAGCCGACGATGTCCCCGAGGCAGAAATAGCGATGAATACAGCGTCCGGCGGCATCATCGAGCACTGCGACCAGGGCTTCGAGGTTGGCATGGATGTCCGCAAATATGGCCAGGCGCATCAGGTGAATTTTCCACTGTCAGTTGATATCGACGGTCCGGAACGATTTTCCATGTATTTCCTGATGGTGTGGAGTTGGAGCAGCGGTCCGCCCATGGGCATTGTGGTGGCATACACCGGGCAGCAGGTCGCCGACAGGGTGGAGAGATGCTTGAGCTGCCGCTGGCCGGAGAGGTTGCGGATAAGTCTGCTGACCTGCCGGAGCTGTTCACGAAACCGGCAGGCACAGGGCAGGGCCTGGTGGAGATAGAGGGATTTCAGGGTCTCGTCATTTCCGGCACAGGTCCGCATGTCTTCGCCGATGGCGTGCATCTCCCTGTGGACAGGTTCCAGGAGCTCGGCCACCTTCTGCCAGGAGGAAAAGGAGCGGAGATGTTCGAGCCATTCCTGGATACAGCAATGGTGTGCACGAGGATCCGGTGGCGGAGCTGTTTTCCGTATCAGGGCCAGGGCCAGGTCTCCGAGCCAGGCCACGTGATCGAACCAGCAGTCGATCAGAAAAAGTTCCAGGACCAGTACCTGACGGCTGGTCAGGTCGCGTGGTGGATGCCTGACCAGTTTCCACGCTTCGTCGTTATCGTGCGGGTGAGCGATCAGGACCTGAGCGCGGCTTCCGGCCGTGACCGCGTCAACGACCGATTGACGGAAAAGAGAAAGAGGTCGTCGGGGCGGACCGAGGACGATCAGCTCAGCCTGAATTTTGTCTCCAATCTCAAGGATGGTTTCAACTACCTGGCCGCGCACCAGCCTGATGGTGGGATCGAGATTATAGTGGCGAAAGCGCTGAATAAAAGTTTCCAGGCGCTGGCGAAACTCATCGCCTTCCATTTGCCGGCGGTATTTGAGAAGCTGATCGTCACCTTCATCCTCGATGACAAAGAGCAGGGTGGCCTGGCCCTGGTTGAGCAGGGCCAGGCGCCGCACTTCCTCGGCCACAGGCTCGGAGGCATTGTCGTTTATCACCGCTCCGAGTACGTGGCAGCATTTTTTTGCGCCATCTTTGAGGCTTGTTTGATCCTCCTGTGCCAGGGGTGGTGGTGAGGGAAGAAAGAAGGCAAGCCATTGCCACGGTTTACGGTTTTTTGTGCCGACCCGGGTCACCGGGGCCGTTTGCCACTGTTCCAGGGCCCGGGCCAGCTCCGAACCGCTTTGGAAACGGGCCGTCATGTCCCGCTCAAGACAGGTGAGAATGATTTCCTGGAGTCGGGGCGGGAGGTCCGGTACATGAAAGCGTGGCGGCACCGGCACCACTTTGAGGCGCCAGCGGGTGATGGAGGTTTTTCTGGACCTGGGAAAGGGCAGGTGACCGGTGAGCATTTCATAGAATATCACTCCGAGACTGTAGATGTCGCTTGCCTCCTGGTATTGTCTTTTCTGTAGTTGTTCCGGGGCGATATAGTAGGGTGTCCCGTGGGGGACCGGGAAATCTTCGCCCAGCAGGTCCTCCATGCCTTTCCTGATCGCCAGGCCGAAATCCAGCAGCCGGATGGTTCCCTGGCCGGTTATGATGATGTTTTCAGGTTTGAGATCGAGATGACAGATGCCCTGGTCGTGGAGATAGGCAAGGGTCCTTGCGAGCTGGACCACCAGGCTGCAGGCCCGCTCCAGCGGGATGGTCCGTCCGGGACCGACCAGGGTCCGGAGTTCCTGTCCTTCCACGTATTCCTGGATGATATAGGGCCGGGATCTTTTCCGGTACAGAAAGCGGACGATATTTGGATGATCGAGAAAACGGCCGATTCGTTCTTCGTTCTGGTAATGGTAGAACCGCATGGGGTGGTTGAAGAGATCGCCCAGGGGGATCTTGAGGACCACTCTCTGGTCTGTGAGCAGGTCCACGGCCCGGTAGATGCGAGCCATGGCACCGCCATGGACAATTTTGTCGATGGCGAAGGTGTCGAGGGTATCACCGATCTGGAGGGTGGACATGATGCGCTCTTGAACCAGGATATTGGCAGCCTGCACGAACCTGCGGCACCCCTGACCACTTGCACATTTTGTGCAGGTGAAATCGTCTGGTTACAAACCCGGTGGAGAAATACGGTCCGGGGGCAGGGGGGAAAGGCCTCGCTGGTTTAGTTTTCAACAGCCTCCTAACGAATAAAATAAGCATACCCCAAAACGAGAATCAGGATAATAAGAAGTTCTATGATCGTTATCTTGGTCAGCATCAGGCAGATCTTGCGCTGCGACGGGTTCATGCGCAGGATCATTTTGTTCATGAGCAGACGGAAGAACAGCGTCCGCGGCGTGGTGGCGATATAGAGCCTGAGATATTCCTGAATCGCCCGTATCCACAGGAGGATATCCTGTTCCTCATCGTCGCTGACCTGGTCGGCGGCAAAACGGACCCGGACCCGTGATCTTTTCCGGTCGGCGAAAAAGAGCAGCTCTTCGACAGGATAATCGAAGAGAAATATCCGCATGATCTGCCGGCAATCTCCGGGATCGTCCGGAGCAGGGACCGGAGACCGGTCCAGGCGCAGCTTCAGGGAGAAGACCTGGTCGGTGGCATGGTCGCGCAGGACCGCAGACAGCCCGATGTCCCCCTGATCGGTCTTCTTGACAAACCAGTGGGGATGAAGATGCAGCAGTTTTTCTTCATCGATAATCCTGTCGATTTCGAGTTCTGCGGCCGCAACCGGCAGGTACAGGTCATAAATACGCTCCATGTCAGCTCGCAGGTCCGGTATGTGGCGGGGCAACCAGCACCGGGCATGGCAGTATCTTGTGCAGGCCGGGAGCATCGATCCTGGACCGGAGTCCTTTCTCCATGGTCAGGTTGAACAGTCTTCTGCTCTCCCGGTAGGGCCCGATGACGATCAGGTCGCAGTTTCTTTTTCTGGCCTCATCGGCAATGGTCTGTTCAATGGGCCCGACCACGCCGGCGAAAACCGCCCTGGCGGCGGCAGGGTACTGTTCCCTGATCCGCTGCCAGTCTTCTTCATTTTCCTCCTGCATCTGTTTTTCCACGTGGTTCAGGAAGGTGGCGTGGGTTTTGCTGGAGTTGAGCCAGTCGTCGCCGGTCATGGACCGCCAGTCCTGGTCGATTATGGTCAGGACCGTGACCTGCAGGGCCGGGTTTTCGGTACACAGGTTATCGAAAACCAGCTGTTCGGCCTGCCTGGCGCCGTCTGTCCCGTGGGTACAGAGAAGAAGAGATGTAAACATAGCTGAAAGCGTCTCTGAGGTTATCCGTGCCGGGAAGGCCCGGAGAAAACACTCCTTCCGGCCTTTCTGTGCCGGAAGGAGTGTGCCGGTTTTTGCTGGCGTACTGGAGCCGGCTTACATCCACTTGGTGAAAAGCAGGACCAGAAAGGTGGTAACCAGGGACAGAATAAGGGCTGTGAGGTCCTCATTGCGTTCACTGGCAAAAACAGAAAGGGCGCGTTCTTCAAGCTCTTCCGTTTTGGCCTCCCGGGCGACTTCAGATACTCCCTTACCGGCGTCGCCGGTCTCTATTTTTATTTTATCATCACTCATTGTACTACCTCCGGAAAATAGACCGGAACAGAGAGCCTGGGCTCGGTATTCCGGGTTTGTCTTTCATAGCTTTCGGTGATCGCTATTTAAGCACCACGTCTTTTACCAGCCAAATAACAACCAGGAAAGACAGAGTCGCCTTGGTTACGCCGGAAATAATCCCTATGACCAGGGGCCAGCCACCGGCCTGGAAAATGGCCTTTTTCGTGATCTGCATGCCAAGCCCGATCAGGCCAAAGGCAAAGAACCAGATCATGCAGTCGGTCAGGGTGGTGACGGTTTTTGATTTCTTGTGCACCTGCTTGACAGCATGCTTGATCGCCGAGGTCACTTCAGGGGATATCTCGATGGTTTTGGCCTTGGCCGCGGCAATCACGGATTCCAGCTGGAACATCCGCTGCTCACCCTGTCTGTGGAAGAGCTTTTTGTCGTTACGGTTTTCAAAGTTACCGGCGATCTGCCGCTGGGCGACAAGGTTCTCGACCGCTTCCATCTGCTCGGGGGTCAACCCCTGGATCGCACCTGTATCCAGGGCTTTTTTCAGGGTCTCCCATTCTTTGTCCGTCACCTGGGTTCGGTCGTTATAGCTGAAATCAATGAATTTACCCTTGTAATGGGTCGGAGGTGAAAAGAGACCCACGGAGGACATGCCAAACAGCAGCAGGAAGCCGAGGATAAAGATCGGGAATTTGTCGATAACCACTTCCTTGAAGGTCAGTTTCTTGCCGCTTTCCTTGCCAAACCAGGTGGCCAGGACCAGGACAATGATCGGCAGGAAGAGGATGCGGGTAATGTTAAATATCTCAGCTACTTTCAGGGTTTTGATGTCCACCGCGTTAAAGGCCAGGGCCGCGGCCGCGACCTGGGCCGAGTTCAGGATGCCGGTACCGGCCCAGGCTCCGAACTGGACTGCGTTCATGCCGGCCAGGTGGCCGATGGTGGGAAAAATGAACATGCAGATGATACCGAAGGAGAGGATGGTTCCGATGGTATAGGCCATCTCTTCACTCTTGGCCTTGACCACCGGCGCCACCGCGACAGTTGCCGAAACACCGCAGACTCCCATGCCCGCGGAGAGGACACCGGTCATGGTCTTGGGCTGTTTGAATATGTTGCCCAGCCAGAGGACAAAAAAGACCGTACCGAGGACAAAAGTGCCGACCAGAAAGATGCTGTACGTGCCAAGCTTAGCCAGCTCGGCAAAGCTGTACCGGGCGCCAAGCATGATAACGCCCATTTTGAGGACGAAACGGGCGCATTTGACCCCGGCCTGGGCGAATTTGGGAATGCCATAGGTGTTGGTCAGAATGACTCCGGCCAGCAGACCGAGGATAACATAGTTCAGGTTAAGGACTTTGTAGATTTTGAAACCGAGGACCGGTTGCAGGCTCTGGCTGATCAGTTTGACCACCGGCTCCAGGTACCAGCGGATGGCCATGGCCATCACCAGGATGAGCAGAACGCCGGGTAGTGGCTGGAGAACAAACCGGTCAATGATCGTGTCGCCTGGTTTGCGCACTGAATTGATAATGGCACCCAGAATACCGATACCACCGGCTATAAAGCCCATTAAAATCTGGAGATCAGTTGTTTTGGTGGTATGGAGGTATTTCATCAGGGGGTGCAGGATGCCGCTGCTGACAAGCAGCGCGTAGAATATCATCAGGCCGCTGATTATGAACAGCGGTCTATTGTCCTGGGTCTGAGTCATAGTTTCTCTCCTTTTTTTGTTTGTTGAAAAATCACCTGGCAGCCCCGTGCCACCGGGTGGATTTTTCAGAGGGGATCAATGGTTTTCTTGCGGCCGGGCCGCTGCTCCATGGCCTGAAAAATGCATCGTTTGTCTCAGGGTCGGTCACCTCCTTGCACTGGCTTTTCGGTTGAGGTTGAATGCAGGGAATCGAGCTTATGCGAGTAATAGCTGCCCACCATGTCGAGGAGCAGGTAGATCACCCAGAGGCCGAGGATGGCCGCCACAGTGCAGCCGATGAGCTGCAGCGGGGTCCCCTGGTTCGTATCCAGGATAAAGCGCATCACCGGGGCCATGAGGTCTGTTTTGGCGATGAGAAGAAGGGCAGTGATGATGCCCAGCAGGAGCAGGATGATTGTACCCTGGCGTGGTCTGTTCATAACGGTTTCCTTCTATCTTGTTGGATAAAGAGTCTTTGAAAGGTGTGGTTCCATCTGGAATCTCTTTAAAAGCAATTTCAGGGCCTAAAAGTTCCTCTCCTTGGTTTTATGGGGGATAATTATGGAATTACAGTTGGTTGATTTCTGTTTTTCAGTTTTTTTATCTACCGGTGGGGAAAGTTATGGCGCAAAAACACAATATGGTGCTTCCTTGAGGAGGCAGTCAGCCCCCTCTCAGGGCTGAACCAGGCAACAACGGCCTGGTGCCTCCGTGTGGATGCAGTGCCTACATCGGTTGGCAGTCAATGTTTTCTTTCCCGGTTTGTCCGGGAGATGAAATGAAAAGGAAGGATACACATGGAACAAAACGACACCCTGTCTTCCGGCATCCGCAGTTCCTCCATCGGCCTGCAGTCGAGGTTTATGCTCGGGCTCGCCTGTATCTTCATCTGTTTCTGTATCGTGGTGACCTCCTTGCTCTACCTGCACGAAAAGAAACAGCTTGAGGAAGATATCTATCAGAAGACAGAATTGATCATGGCGGCTGTGGAGTCGACCAGGGGGTATGTGCGGGAGGTGCTCCGGCCAAAAATGTATGAGGTTCTCGGCGATGAAACGTTTGTTCTCGAAGCCATGTCCACCTCCTATATAGGCAGGGTGGTGATGGATCGCTTCCAGGATAAAGTGCCCTTGTTTGAATACCGGCGGGCGGCCATAAACGCCCGCAATCCAAAATTCGAGGCTGATGATCTTGAGCTGGAAAAGATCAAATACTTTGCCGAGCATCCCGAGAAAGACGACTGGCACGGGATTGTCAAATCAGAAGGCCAGCACATGTACATGCGATTCCGTCCGGTGCGCTTTACCCCGTCGTGCCTGCGCTGCCACGGAGATCCCGAAGATGCGCCGCAGGCTGTCATAGATCTCTATGGCAATGAGCGTGGTTTCATGCGCCGGCCGGATGTGGTGCGCGGAGTGGTCAGTGTCGGGGTGCCGGTGGACGCGGGATTGATGCCCATCATGGAAATGGCATGGAAGGTTTTCTGCACGACCTTTGTTTCGGTTATTTTCCTCTACGGCATTGTCTGGTTTTTTTTCAACAAACTCATTATCCGTGACCTGCGCGGCCTGCTGGAAATCTTTCGTGACAACCTGCGCGACGAACATGGCGTCCAGCTCTATGAGCAGGCCCGGACAAAAGACGAGTTCGGCGAGCTGGCGGCCTCGGTCCAGGCGGTGGCCCGCCATCTCCGCACTACCCGGCACCAGCTCGAGGATTATGCCAAGAATCTGGAGAAAAAGGTGGAGGAACGAACCCTGGCCCTCCGGCGCTCGGAACAGAGCCTGCGGGAAAAAGTGATCACCCGCGGTCAGGAGCTGCGGACCTTGAATACCATCAGCGAGCTGATTACCCAGTCAGTTCATCTGGCCGATATTCTACCCAGGGTCCTTCAGCAGGCCCTTAAAGTCATTCCGGCTGAAGGGGCGGGAATCTACCTGCTTGACCGGCAACGTGCCAGGCTGGTCCTCCAGTGTCGGGAACAGGCGGAGATGCTGGACGAAACCATTCCTTTTGATCCCCTGGTCTGCCTTCCCTTCCTGGATGAGAAGATGCTTGATTTTGACCGGTTTATCCAGGAGGCGGCCTGCAGTCGTCTCGGCATGACCGGTGAGGAGGCCGTGCTGGCGAACAACTTCAATGTCCCGCTCTGCTGCCGGTCCCAGGTCCTGGGTGTCATGACCTTTGTCGGCCGCAACCTGGAGGATGTGGATATCCAGCTTCAGGAGCTGCTCTTCTCCATCGGCCACCAGATCGGCATCACCATCGAGAGCCTGCAGAATATTTCCCGGCTCATCGAGAGCAAGGAGCTGCTCCAGTCGGTTTTTGACGGGATCACCGATGTGGTTCTTCTGCTTGATGCCGAGTACCGGATAAAGATGGTCAACAAGGCCTTCCTTGACCAGCACGGGTTGAGGCTTGAAGATATTCTCAACCGATCCCTTGCCGAACTGCCCTTGAAAAATCCCTGTCCCTTCACCGTCTGTCGGACCCCGTTGGCCGAGTTGCCCAGGACGCCGGTGGTGGAACAGATCGACGGCCAGGACGGTCACATCTACGAGGTCAACTTTTATCCCCTGTTCTCCGACCGGGGCGAGGTCCGTAATGTGGTCTGCTATGCCAAGGACATCACGGAGAAAAAACAGGTGGAGCAGCGTATCCAGCAGACGGAAAAACTGGTTTCCCTTGGCCAGTTGGCCGCAGGTGTCGCCCATGAAATCAACAATCCCCTGGGGATCATTCTCTGCTATACCGACAATCTGCTCGAAGACCACGGGGATCTCGATCCACCTGTACTTGAGGATATCCGGGTTATCGAGAAACACGCCCGGTCCTGTCAGCGGATCGTCACCGACCTGCTGAATTTTTCCCGCAGCCAGAAAACTGTTAAACGCCGTGGATCGATTAACCAGGCCATCGAAGATGTGGTGGCCCTGGTGCGGCAGCAGTTTCTCAAACAGAGAATTCGCCTGACGCTCCATCTCGGGGAGGAGCTGCCTGATGTGTTGCTGGATCTTGATAAAGTGAAGCAGGTCTTTCTCAACCTGTTGATGAATGCGGCCCATGCCATTGACGGCGAGGGGATTATCCTGGTGACGAGCCGTTATGAGGCCGAGAATAACCGGCTGGTGGTTCTGGTGGAGGACAATGGCCGCGGCATCGACAGGGAGGTGGCAGACAAGATTTTTGACCCGTTTTTTACGACAAAATCCCAGAGCGGCGGTACGGGACTGGGACTTTCCGTCAGTTACGGGATTGTCCGGGACCACGATGGCGATATCCGGGTGGAGTCAAAACCGGGCAGGTGGACTAGGTTTATTATTACCCTGCCGGTGTAAGATGAACAACGATGTACGGTAACATACGAGAGAGTTAATGGAAAACGATTTGGTATCGCAGAATATTTTGATAGTGGATGATCAGCCGGATCTCCTCCAGGGGTTGAAACGGATGCTTGGCCGGGAATTTCCCGAGCTTTCGATCTTGACCCGTGTGGACACCGGGGAGGCTCTGGAGCTGGTGGCCTCCAAGTCCATCGACCTGGTCCTGCTTGATATCCAGATGCCTGAAATGAACGGTTTCGAGATGCTGGAAAAGCTGCAGCGGGCGGACAGATGCATCACCGTGATCATGATGACCGGTTATGGCAGTATTGAGACCGCGGTTGAGGCCATCAAGGCCGGAGCCTATGACTTCATCACCAAGCCTTTTGACAAGGCAGGGCTGTTCCGCACGGTCCGCAAAGGGTTGGAACATAACCTGCTTGTGCGGGAAAACGCCAACCTGCGCCGGCGGGTCCGGGAGACGGCGCCCTTTGCCGATTTTATTGGTGAATCAAGGCCCATGCAGCAGCTCTACCATGCAATCAAAACTACGGCCAGGACCGATTATACAGTCCTGATCCGCGGGGAAT
This sequence comes from Desulfolithobacter sp., assembly GCF_054025815.1. Lineage (NCBI taxonomy): Bacteria > Pseudomonadati > Thermodesulfobacteriota > Desulfobulbia > Desulfobulbales > Desulfobulbaceae > Desulfolithobacter > Desulfolithobacter sp. Next base: position 145,191 of record NZ_JBPMMS010000010.1, read on the forward strand.
CCGGTACCGGCAAGGAACTGACCGCCCGGGCCATCCACAGTCTCAGCAAGCGGCGCAATCGGCCTCTTTTGATGGTCAACTGTCCGGCCATTCCCGAGCATCTCCTGGAAAGCGAGCTGTTTGGCCACACACGCGGGGCTTTTACCGGAGCGGATCGGGACCAGAAGGGGCTCTTTGTCGAGGCTGATAAATCCACCCTTTGCCTGGACGAGATCGGGGATGTGCCGGTGGCGGTCCAGACCAAGCTGCTGCGTGTCCTCCAGGAGCACGAGGTCAAGCCGGTGGGCAGCACCAGGACCCGGTCTGTGGATGTGCGGATCATTGCCTCGACCAACCGTGATCTGGAGCAGAAGATCCGGGAGCGATCGTTCCGGGAAGATCTTTTCTACCGGCTCAATGTGGTCACCCTGCACACGCCCTCCCTGGCCGAGATCCGAGAGGATATCCCCCTGCTTGTGGATCATTTTACCAGAAAGGTATGCCGTGAGCTGGAGCTGCCGGAAAAACAGTTTTCGCTGGAAGCGGTCGAGAAGCTGGTGGACAGGGAATGGCCGGGTAATGTCCGGGAACTGCAGAACGTGATCCGGGGCGCGGTCCTTTTCTGCCCCCACGAGATCATCGATGTCCGGTATCTGCGGAATCCGGAACAGGAGAAACGGGCCCGGGGCCGTAATTCTCCCCGGGAGGTGGAGCAGTACAAGGTGGCCAAGGACAAGACCATCAACACCTTTACGGTCAAATATGTCACCGACCTGCTGGAGAAAACCGGTGGCAATGTTTCCCGGGCCGCGGAGATGTCCGGCCTGACCCGGGCCGCTCTGCAGAAGATCATGCGGCGGCACAATATCGTTGCCCGGCAGTACCGGGATGAGGGGGGAGCGTCATCTTCGGGATAGGAAAATCAGATGTGCCGGAGTTTTCCGGTCCTTGTCAGCTTGACATTTGTCATTTTTCGGGGCACCATATGGATGTCTCTTCTTTCCAGGGAAATACATGATGCCCGATTCAACCCTTTCTTCCAGGCAGCGGCAGCTGCTTGAATATCTGCGCCGGACCATTCGGGAAACCGGGATACCGCCCACTCTGCGCCAGGCCGGAGATGCTCTGGGGATCAGCCATACCGCGGTTTCCAATGGTTTGCGGGTCCTGGAGGAAAAGGGTTATATCCATCGCCGCGGCCAGTCCAGCAGGGCCATCAGCCTGGTGGAGCCGGTCGGGGAACTCTCCGGTACGGGCCGGAGGGTGCCTGTCATCGGCCGGATCGCTGCCGGCCTGCCCCTGTATGCCCAGCAGGAGTGGGACGGATACCTGGTGGTGGACCCTCGTATCTACCGCGGTGACAACCTCTTTGCCCTGCGGATCCAGGGAGATTCCATGCGGGATGCCGGTATCCTGGACGGTGACCTGGCCATCTGCGAGCCGCGCCAGTTTGCCGAAAACGGTGAGATCGTGGTGGCCCTGGTTGACAACGAGGAGGCCACGGTCAAACGGTTCTGGTACCATGGCGATCATATCGAGCTGCGACCGGAAAACCCGGCCTATCAGCCCCTGCGCTGCCAGCTTGGCGAAGTGCTCATTCAGGGCAAGGTCATCGGAATTCAGCGTGGCCCGGAAGGATTTGAAAATCGTTAACCGAACCAATCTTCCCCTGTTTTCCTGATCCCTGGTCCAGTTTTTCGCCTTCTTTCTTGACAAATGTAAAGTTTTGTCTTTACGTTTGTGCATGCAACGCATCGTTCTCCATCTCAATATCGCTGATTTCGCCTCTGCTGTGGAACGGCTCTGTGATACCAGTCTGCGCCGGCGGCCGGTGATCATTGCCCCGTCCGCAGCCCGCAGCCTGGTCTACGACATGAGCGATGAGGCCTACCGGGAGGGGGTACGCAAGGGTATGTCCCTGTGGCGGGCCCGGCGTCTCTGCCCCGGGGCGGTGATCCTGCCGCCACGGCCGGAGCGATATGGCAAGGCCATGCTGCACCTGCTCAAGTTGGCCCGGCCTTTGACGCCGCTGGTGGAACAGGCTCCGGGAGATGGCCATCTCTACCTGGATCTCAGCGGAACAAGGCGGTTGCACGGTCCCCCCCGGGACGTGGCCTTGCGGCTGCATCGTACCGTGCGCCGCGAACTGGGCCTGGATCCGATATGGACCCTGGCGCCCAACAAGCTGGTGGCCAAGGTGGCCAGCCGCCTTGTCAAGCCCGAGGGCGAGTTCCTGGTCGAGTCCGGCCGGGAACAGCAGCTTCTGGCCCCGCTGCCTCTTGGATTGCTGCCCGGGATTGGCCGCCGGCTGCGTGAGCGGCTGCGCGATTACAATCTTGTGCGGGCCGGCCATGTGGCCGCTCTTTCTCTGTCTGAGCTGGCTGTGATCTGTCCGGGCCGGGAACGGTTTCTCTTTCAGGCCGTACGCGGGATCGATCACACCCCGGTTCGGCCGCGGACCGAACCTGAAGGCGTGGTTCGCACCTCTCATCTCTTTACTCCTGATACCAACAGAGAAGACGAGGTGCGACGCGGCCTGGCCCTGCTTGTGGAGGAAGTCGGCCACCAGCTGCGGAGGCAGGGCCTGGGCTGCTGCCGGATGAGCCTGGAGCTCTCCTATAGTGATGGGGTCCAGACCCGCCGCCAGGCAACCTTCCGCTCCATCCTGTCCGACAACCGGTCTCTGTCTCTGCAGGCTGAGATTCTTCTCCACCGGGCCTGGGGCCGCCGGCTGCGCATCCGTTCCCTGGCCCTGGTCGGCGACCGGTTGCGCACCCCGGTTCGCCAGCTTTCACTTTTCGGATTGGTCAACCAGTGCCAGCAGCGCAACCATGCCCTCAGTGCAGCCCTGGATACGGTCCATGAACGTTTTGGCCGCGCCAAGCTGGTCCGGGGATCCCTGCTTGCCAGGTGATGGTTCCGGCCCTGGGTGTGCACTCACATTTTTCTCTGCTCGCCGGTACCGGTTCGCCGGCCGGTCTCTGCCGCGCAGCGGCAGCCATGGGGTACACCCACCTGGCCCTGACCGACAGCGGCAACCTGTACGGCCTGTGGGACCTGGTCACTGCCTGCCGGGAGACAGGCATCACCCCGATTATCGGGGCGGAAACAGGGGTGTGGCCGGATCGGCTCTTTTTTTTCGTGACCTCCGTCACCGGCTACCGAAACCTCTGTTTTCTGCTGACCCGCTATCATCGTGGGTCTGTTGAGGGGACTGTGCATCCTGGGGATACCGGCGGCCTGGTTCTGCTGGTTGAGGATCCGGACCGGCTGGCGGCTCTGCGCCGGGATGGTCACCGGGTGGCCGCGGCCCTGGGCGGGGCGCCGGATGGTCATAATCACCGGTTGCGAAGCCGGGCCCGCCAGCTGGATTGTCCGGTCGTGGCCCTGCAGGACAGTTGGTTTATCAGGCCGGCCGAGCACAGGCTGCATCGGCTCCTGCGCGCGGTGGCAGGCCGCTGTCGTCTGGACCAGGTCCGGGATCAGGTTCCGGCCAACCGTTTTCTGCCGGATCCCGGGCTTTTTGCCCGCCGTTTTTCCCTCTGGCCCGAGACCCTGAAGGCAGCCAGGGAACTGGCCAGAGAGTGCAGCGGTTTTCAGGGGCCCGAGTTCGGCCTGGTGCTGCCGCCGTACCGGGACCATACCGCGGGCCAGGCCGCGGCCACCCTGCGCCGCGCCGCCCTGGCCGGTGCCAGGAAACGTTATGGTCATCCCCTTCCGGAAAGGGTTCTCCAACGGTTGAACCATGAACTCTCGGTGATCGACCAGATGGGTTTCTCCAGTTATTTCCTGGTGGTGCGCGATATTGTCCGGCCGGTTTCCCGTACCTGCGGCCGCGGTTCGGGGGCAGCCTCGCTGGTGGCCTACTGCCTGGAGATCACCAATGTCTGCCCCCTCACCCATAACCTCTACTTTGAGCGGTTTCTCAATCCCGGCCGCCGGGACGCCCCGGACATCGATATCGATTTTGCCTGGGATGAACGGGGCCGGGTCCTGAGCCAGGTCCTGGAGCGGTACGGGGATCGGGCCGCCATGGTCTGTTCGATGATCGGTTTCCGGCCCCGCAATGCCCTGCGGGAGGTGTGCCGGGTCATGGGCCTGCCCGCAGCCGAGATCAAGACCATGGCCCGCCACCTTGAGCTGGAGACCGGTCGCCGGTCACCGGAAGATCAGGATACTCTGGAAACTCCCTGGCCGGAAGTGCTTTCCCTGGCCCGGCAACTCGTGGGCAGGCCCCGCCATATCTCCGTGCATCCTGGCGGGGTAGTGATCACCCCCGGGCCCCTGTGTGGCTATGTACCGGTGCAATCCAGTGGTCAGGGGCTGCCCGTTGTCCAGTGGGACAAGGACGGGGTGGAGACGGCGGGCCTGGTCAAGATAGATCTGTTGGGTAACCGCAGCCTCGGGGTGATCCGCGATGCCCTGGCGCAGGTGCCAGAGAGCGCTGTCCCTCGTCCCTGGCGTCCGGAGGATGATCCCGTTACCGGCCGGATGCTGGCCCAGGGTCGGACCATGGGCTGTTTTTATATCGAGAGTCCGGCCATGCGGCTTCTCCAGCAACGTTCCGGCCAGGGAGATTTCGAACATCTCGTACTTCATTCTTCCATTATCCGACCGGCGGCCAATTCCCTGATCCGCGAGTATCTGCGTCGTCTGCACGGTGGCTCCTGGAAGCATCTTCATCCACTGCTGGCCGGGGTGCTGGACAGGACCTACGGAATCATGGCCTACCAGGAAGATGTTTCACGGGTGGCTGTCCTGCTCGGCTTTTCCCATGAGGAGGCGGACCGGCTGCGCAAGATCATGGCCAGGAAGGATAACCGGAAAACCATTGAGATCTTCCGGGACAGGTTCTTTGGCTGCGCTGCCCGGTGCGGGATCGATTCGGATACGGCCGGAAAGATATGGGAAATGATGCGCAGTTTCGAGGGGTACTCGTTTTGCAAGCCCCACTCGGCCAGCTATGCCAGGGTCTCGTTCCAGTCCGCCTGGCTCAAGGCCCATCATCCGGGTCCGTTCATGGCCGCGGTGATCAGCAACCAGGGCGGCTACTATTCCACCCTGGCCTACGTGGGCGAGGCCATGCGCCTGGGGCTGTGCATACTGCCGCCGGATGTGCAGGAAAGCGACTGGCAGTGGCAGGGCATAGCGAAAAAACTGCGGGTGGGGCTCATGGCCGTGCGGGGGCTTGGCCGGGAGACAGGGGAGCGGATCCTGGCCGGGCGTCCTTTTACCTCCATGCTCGATTTTCTCCATCGGGTCCGGCCGGACGAGGACGAGATTCGGGCCCTGGTCCACAGTGGGGCCCTGGATACCCTGGAAGAAGCCGCCCGTCCGGAACTGCTCTGGATGGCCGCTGCCTGGCACCATAAACGCAAAAACATCCACACCCTGTTCCCGGCCCGTATCCGGCCGCCGTCCCTGCCCCAGCCCTCGCCGCTTGAGCGGTTGCGGGCCGAGTTCCGGGTTCTCGGCTTCCTTTGCGAGCGCCATCCGGTCACCCTGTATGATACGGTACGAAGCCGGCTGCGTACCGTCCGCGCCCGGGACCTGGAACACCATGCCGGTCGACGGGTACGGTACCTGGGGTGGTGCATCAGCGGCAAGATCATCTCCACCAGGACCGGTGAAGCCATGGAGTTTCTCAGCTTTGATGACGAAACCGGGGTCGTGGAATGCACTTTCTTCCCCAGGGTCTTCCAGCGGTATCGCAGTCTGCTGCTGGATGGTGGCCCGCTGGTCCTCGAGGGGATGGTGGAGAAAGATTTCGGTGTCTGCACCCTGACCGTGCAGAGGGCCTGGAAACCCGGCAGGGCATCCTCCATGGGTTGACGCAGGTGAAAGAAGAGAGCAAAGTTGGCCAAGATCCGCGTTTGTCCGGCTGCATGACGATCGTAACGGTTGTGACGTATCCCCATCCTTTACCAAGGATCTGCGTGAGAACCGGTTGAGACCGGAAGTGAGCCTGGAGCAGGAGCGGATCCGGTTTTCCGTTGTGTGCAATGTTCCGGATCGGCTGCCGGGCCGGTCTTAGGCCATGGTAACGCCTCCTGCCGAGGCTTGATCGCTATCCTGGAGCCGCCCTGACGAACCTGTCGGTCATTAGACAGTTTTTCTATGTTTCCGGAAAAGACGACAGCAAAGAGCGGAATTTCGGCTCACATTTGTTGCCATTTTCCTTCACGTGCCACTTTTTCGACCCCTGGTGGATCTTTTCAGCCCTCTTTTCGCACCCTTTTTTCCGCTTTTGTGGACTGGCAGGATATTTTTCCGCAAAAGCAGTCGTTTCGGTTGCGAACAGGGTTCCCTGTAAAGGAGTGTCCATGTAACTTGGTGTTTTGACAGAATAAGATCAGGTGCCAGCGCATGGCATGATTTATGCTTATAAAGGGCAGGTTGGGTATTTTACGATCATATGTTGCGCGGGTTGGTGACGGATTATGCCGGCCCGGTGAGGGGTGCCAATGAAAACTTCGATCAAGTTTCTGCTCTGTTCAACGGTGTTAGCGGCAGCACTTCTGTCAGTGGATAGGGTAATGGCAGTCCCGCTGGATGTGTTCAGCACCGATCCGTCCTGGATCAGGATCGCCGATGACGACGGAGTTGCCGGTAATGGGTTTGTCGATCCCGGCTGGGGCGGCCAGGATTTTGATGCCGAGTACCTTTATTACCAGCTGGACGGGAACACGCTTTCTATCGGACTGCAGACCGGATTCGACGTTGTAGATGGACATGTTCGGCATCAAGGTCGCGACTATTATTCCGGAGATCTGGCCCTTTCTTTTGATGGTGATGAGAGCGGTTACGAGTATGCCTTTGACTTCGGACTCTATACCGATTCCTACTACAATACACTTGGCACCACCGACGACAGCGGCCTTTATCTGGTCCATGATTGGAATAACGATATCTATTTCTCCGAGTCTGCCCCCTTTGCCATGGAGGCCGGGAGCCTGCTCACCACCGGTTCCACCGAAGCCGGATACGACCCTTCGGCAGACTCCTATTACCGGATCGTATCCTTTGATATTTCGTCTTTGAGCCTGTCCGCCTTTACTGGTGTCGATGTACATTGGACCATGTCCTGCGGTAACGACGCCATTGATGGTACAGCCCCGGTACCCGAACCGGCCACCATGCTGCTTTTTGGCGCCGGCCTGGCCGCACTGGCCACAGGAGCAAGGAAAAAGATGCAGATGCATGGCTGACACCTCCTCGTCCCATCCATCGCTGCGGCAGGGCTTTGGGTCCTGCCGTTTTTTTTTGTCCGCCTTTCGATTTGCCCGCCAGGAATTGTCACCAATTATTTCTGCATCTTTTGCTTGCTTTTGTTGGTTCATGGATATATCATTAATAGTAATATTTCTCAGAAACATTAAGGAGGTCATACCATGCAGGTATCCCAGGCAAATAGCAGTATGCAGGCAGCGCTGTATCAAACTCAGCAATCCGGGCAATCTCAGAAAGGACAGCAGGACACGTCTTCGACATCCGTGTTGAAATCTGCTAACCGCCAGACAGAACTTGCCGGCCAGCTTGTCCAGAAGACCGTCCAGAACCAGGCAGGCATGCAGATGCAGGGAGCGCAGCAGCCGGCCAGGACTGCCCAGGCAGCGGGCCCGACCCAGGACGGACGGGGCAACATTATAAATGTGGTTGCCTGAACAGTAGCTGAGTTCATCACGGTTTCTCTCCAGGGCCGGTCTTTTCCATGCATTTTTCGCCGGGAAAGGACCGGCTTTTTTTCGTTTGCACGCTTGGCAGTCCAGGGGGGCACCCTTTCGCATTCTCTCGGGCAGAGAACAGCGGCGTATATTTCGGAGAATGTCTGCTCCAGACCTCGTTGGCCGGATTGCCTCATCGCTGTTTTGGCGGAAAGGTCCTGGAGTTGTTTTGAACTCGCAGCAAAAGGATTTCCATGAACAATATCGACGCTCTTGAAGCGGTGTACCGGTTCCATGCTTCCCTGACGGAACGTTTCGGCCTGGTCTGCGTCTGTGGCTGCGTTACATGCTGCACGGTCAACGTCACCATGACCAGCCTGGAGGCCGACTACCTGCGCCGGGCAGAAGCGCCGGTGCTGCAGGAGCCGAAAGTTGACAAATTGTTGCGTGAGGTCGCTGACAGGCCCCATTTCATGCCGAGTCGGACTACCAATGAGCTGGCCAATGCCTGTTTGCAGCGTCTCGACGCACCTGTGGAAACCGGAAAGCACGGAGAGGGGAACTGCCCCTTGCTGGACCGGAGCGGGTGCTGCATGGTGTATGACCACCGTCCTTTTGGTTGCCGGGCCATGGTTTCCCTCGAACGATGTGTCGGACAGGGGGAAGCGGTGATGCCGCCCTTTCTTTTCACTCTCAACCTGGCCCTCTGCCAGGTTATCGAGCACCTGGACCGTGACGGGATAAGCGGCAATATGCTCGATCTGCTCACCGATCATCAAGACAGGTGTATTCCAAACCGGGCCCTGCCGGGATTTCTTGTCCCTGCCCGGGAGAAGCTGCGGTTTACCAGGGTTCTGGATGAGCTGAAAAAAGTGGTGGCTGGTGACGGAGTCCTGGCGGATTTCCTTCCCGATTCCCTGCTTCTGCCGTGAGTGACGGAAGGAAGCAGGATCGGATGGTACAGAGATTTAGAGAGCTGAAAATAAAATGTGATTACCATCAAAATTCAGAAAATGGCTGAGCCGGGAGATAACATCGCCATTCTCACGGAGACTGTGAAAAAAATGGCCTCTCATTGGTACTCCCTGACAAATAGTTTTTCCAGGGCAAAGCGATGTTATCCTTTTCCGCACCGTTGTTGAGTTTCGGTGGTAATCAAAAAATAAAAAACAGGGAGGTGTGAGATGATCGCCTGTTGTGGACTGGATTGCACCCGGTGCGAGACCTATCGGGCAACCAGGGATGATGACGACAGAAAGCGGACGGAGATTGCGGCGAAATGGTCTGTCCGCTACCGGTGCGATCTGACAGCAGCCGATATCAACTGCACGGGCTGCAAAGGGAAGGGAGCCAGGTTTTCCTTCTGTGGCCAGTGTCCGATCAGGGCTTGTTGCCAGGATCGGAATTTGGACCACTGTGCACTCTGCTCCGAGTATATCTGTGAAAAACTGCAGCGGTTCATCGACCAGGCCCCGGCGGTTGGCCGGGCCCTGGAAAAACTTCGGCAGGAACAGAGGTAAGTTGCCGCCAATCTGTTTTGCGCCCAATCCCGGGTTTACCAGACCGCCCGCAGCCCTTTACTCTTTCTGATCTGGTCGATGCGCCGTTCCAGCTCGATTCGCCAGTCGGCATGGATGCGCGCGGCCGACGGTGCAATCAGTTCGGGCAGGCCGTAGACAAGCCGGTCCGCGGCCCGACTGGCCTCGATGACGGCCTCGATGGAGCGGGCGCCGAACTTGTAGCGGGCCAGCAGCAGCCGCAGGAGCAGGCCCGAAGTCTTGCGGGCCGCGGTCCGCCAGTGGGTCTGCATCTGGTGGGCGATGATGAAGGCCCTTTTGAGCAGTATGCGGCGCAGCTCTTCCAGTTCCTCTTCCGAGGCCGAATCCCGCAGCAGTTCCTCCGGAATTTCAATACCGTCTATATCCAGCACAACCCGCAGTCGGCTCATGAAGTCCGGAATCTTGAGGGTCTTTGCCAGCTGCAGCGCTTTCGGATCCTCGGGAGTGAGCAGCTCCTCCATCCCGGCCCAGCTGGCCTTGACACCGCCGGCAAAGACAAAGATTGCCCGTCCGATGTGGTAGGGAATGCCATGGACATAGGTGACACCATCCTGCATGGAGGGCAGGAAGTAGCGCAGGTAGCCAAATTCGTAATCATCGTAGCGGCAATCGAATTCATCCCAGAAAGCGATGGGAACCTTGCCCTGGGCCACCGAAGCCCGGATGGGATCGATGGCCGAGTTGATTTCGTCCGGGCTGGCAAACTGGGTCAGGTTGAACTCGAAGAAGTCAAATGGATTGCCTTCGAAATTTTTGGAGATAACGTTGGCCACCTGTTTGACGGCAAAGGATTTTCCCGAACCTGGAGGGCCGAACACCCCGATGCACAGCGGCCGCAGAACCCGGTCTTTGGAGACATAGGAGTCCATGACGTTGTGGAGGGTGATCACCGGGTCTATTTCGGCCGGGTCGGTGGTCCGCAGGTGACCGACCTGGAAGATGGGCAGGTCGTTGAAGCCGCGGCCCCGGTTGACTTCCTCCTTGAGGCAGTGGAGCACCGAGACGATCACGTCCATGTAGTCGTACCTGGTGTCCTGGTGGATGCCGGTCGGCGAGTAGCGCCGGTGACGGAAAAAGGAGCGCAGGGCCTTTTTCTTGTCCTCGTTCCACACCTGGCTTGAGACCAGTTCCAGGGTGGAATCGAAGTCGGCCGAGAATTTAGGCAGTTCGACAAAAGAGGGATCCGGGGTGTTGTCGATGAACGAGCAGGGCGATCCATCCGGATAAGTGGAGGCGAAATCCAGGTTGGGGAACTCCAGGCCGCCGTTAAAGTAGTAGCCGCGATCGTTGAGCACCTTCCAGTTAAGAAGGACCCTTTTGGAAAAATCGTAGAAATAGTTGCGGCCGAACTCAAAACCATTGAACCGAATGGCATCCATGGAAAGCATGGAGGTCACCATTGTGTCGTAGCAGGGCACTGAACCCCGTTGCCTGGGTGCGCTTTTTTCCGGCAGATGCCCCTTTCGGTAGCGGAAATAGGTTCCGGCCGGACCTACATACAGCAGACCATGGGGAAACATCTCGACCACGATATGGCAGAGGAACCGGTGATGCTGAGCGTCCCAGAGACCGACCTCCGGGGTCCGCAGGGCGCGCAGGCACATGGCGACTATGGTTTCCCAGTTGACCGAGCTGTCCATCTCCATCCGGGTGGTTTCCAGGTCGGAGAGCCGGCAGAAGAGTGTGAATCGATCCCCGAGGATGGTGGCCCATTTCTGCCAGTGGGCCACCGATATGCCCATGGCGATGCACCACATGCCGGGATTGAGTTCAACGATATCCTCGCAGACCTGGGGCGGAACCCCTGAGTCGTCGATGAGCAGGATACCGTTGTTGCCGGCGATGATATCGAGGTTGTTGTCATTGACCACAAAAGGGTCGTTGCTGACCCCGCGCCCCTCGGAAGGGAGGATCTGGTTGATCATGTACCAGCCGTGGTCAGGCCTGTCCACCGCTCCTGAGGAATGTTTGCGGAAGATCTGGTAGACATGCTTTTCCCTGCCATAGGTCAGGGTGTTGAGTCTGGGTGTCAGTTCGGAGCTGGCCAGGTAGGAACTGAGCCAGGTCAGGCACTGCTCAAGACGTCCGTTCTCGACGCTCACCTTGCCGGCCAGCAGGTCGATGTCATCGCCGGGATTATATCCGTAGGCGGGCAGGCTGCCTTCTTCCAGGAGGCTGACCTCTTTGACGGGCAGATTCCAGATTTTTACGTTCGAGCCGAGAAAGAGAAGTTTCTGCATTGCCTGATCGGTCATTGTCGGACCCCGGGGATAAGGTGGATGGGATATCTCTGCAGCAAGGCCTGCCCGGCGGAAGGAGAAGCAGGGAAAAAAACCGCCCGGCAGGCTTGCAGTTATTATTCTATAACAGGTTCGTCTTGTCCAGTGCTATGACTGCGGCTTTGTAGGATACGCCGATCATGGCTACCCAGAGAAGAAGCAGAAAAATTTCCATGGTGTCCCTCCTGTGGAATTGAGCCGGTGTCGGCTGTCAGCGCCGACACCGGGAGATTGAAAATGATTTGTATGAAAGCCTCGTCCCACCTTCCAGGGGGCAACAACAGCTTTCATCTTTCGTTGAGAAGGCTGTGCGAGCCTGAATCGATGTTAGTAGGCCTTGCCGTCTACCTCGTCAGCGGTCAGCTTGGTCCGGTCCATGGCCCACCATACGTAGGCCACGTAGGCCAGGACAAAGGGAATCGCCATGGCCACGTAGGTCATGGCGGTCAGGGTGTAATGGCTCGAAGAGGCATTGGCAATGGTCAGGCTTGACTGCAGATCCGTCCTGGATGGATAAAACGGGGTGTTGTTATAAGCCGGCAGCAGGAGGACGGTCAATCCCACCAGTGTTGTGCCGGGACCACCCATCCAGATGCCAGCCGTCTTGTCGGTCTTGACGGTGGTCAAAACGCCAGCGATCACCAGTACCAGGCCCGCAGCCAGGAGCCCCGGCAGCCAGGGATTGGCCAGCAGGTTTGCCAGGTATTTGCGCGATTCCAGGGCGACCATGCCGTTTGCCTCAACAGTGTAACCTTTCATGAGCAGCAGGCTGACCAGAACATAACCCAGAAAGGGCAGTGAGCAGAGAAAACTGGTCCAGCAGGCTTTGCGGAGCCTGGTTTCCAGCTCGGGAGTGGAGGTGAAGTCGATGTTGTTGATCAGGTACATGGAACCAATCGTTCGGGCATTGAAAACCAGAAAGAGCCCAAGCGACAGGTTGAAAAGCGAAAAGGCCGCCTCCAGCCCCCGCAAAGGATGGGTCCAGGTGACAAAGTTGTAGTCGCTTAAGACAAAGTTGGAGCCGGTGAAAAAGGTGCCCACCGCGGCCCCGATCAGGAGAATGCCCAGCGAGCCGTTGATGAACAGGAACAGCTCGTAGACCTTTTCACCCAGCAGGTTGTTGGGTTTTTTGCGAAATTCGTAGCTGACAGCCTGGACGATGAAGGTGAAGAGAATAAGTATCCAGACCCAGTAGGCGCCGCCAAACGAGGTGGCGTAGAACTTTGGAAAGGCGGCGAACAGCGCTCCGCCAAACAGGACCAGGGTGGTGAATGTCAGCTCCCACTTGCGGCCGAGCGAGTTGATGACCAGGGATTTTTCCAGGTCGCTTTTGGCCACCTGCCAGAGCAGGGTCTGTCCGCCCTGGACAAAAGTGAGAAATATGAACAGCGCTCCAACCACCGAGCAGAGCAGCCACCAGAGATGCTGCAATGTTGTTGTGTCAAGGCTTCCGATCATCTTACTCGCCCTCCGGTCCAATGGAAATCTGTTTGGTCATGATCCGCACCTCGGCCAGAAGCAGGATGGTGAACAGGATCGCGAACATGAAAAAGGTTGTCTGGACTGTGCCGGTCGTCAGGTTGGTACGCGCGACAGAAACCGGCAACAGTCCCTGGATGGCCCAGGGTTGACGACCGACTTCAGCCACAACCCAGCCTGCCTGTGAAGCGATCATGGCCAGGAAGAACATGGGCACTCCCCCGGCCAGCAGCCATCTTTTGGTGAGGAGCTGGTCTTTCAGGGTGAAGTAAAGGAAGGCCAGGCAGACCAGTGGAAACAGTGTTCCCAGGGCCACCATTATATGGAAGCTGTAAAACGTGGTCGAGACCGGCGGGACGATGTCTTCAGGTTTTTCAAGGAAACCGTATCCCATGAAGTGCTGGTACTCGTTGAAGGAGGCTAACGATGCGGCAGCCATTTCTTCGTTTCCTTCTTTTTTGGCTTTCTTGTAAGCGTCCAGGGATGAGAGAGCAATTCTGCCGCGTTCTATTTTTTCTCCTGCCCCCATGATACCGTATTCCTCGTTGCCATAGACCAGGTCATCGATACCGGGAACAAAACTGCCCGGAGAGCGGTTGGCCAAAAGGGACAGCAGCGCCGGGATACGTATTTCGAACTTGAAAGGATCCTGGTCGTCTCCAGGTTTTTTGTCGCTGTTGAGCATGCCGATGGCGACAATACCGGCGTTTTTCTCGCCTTTGTACAGGCCTTCGAAGGCTGCAAGTTTCATGGGTTGCTGTTGAGCCACTTCATAGGCTGCTTCATCACCGGTCAGGCCGACTACGACCGAGGTCACGAGGCCAAAAATTGCCGCAACAATAATGGAGCGCCGGGCCATCTCGATGTGACGGCCCCTGAGCAGAAACCAGGAAGAGATGGAAATGATGAACATCGAGGCCAGGAGCATGGAGGAGCTGGTGGTATGGGTGAATTTGGACACCGCCACCGGCGACATGATGACCTCCATGATATTCTGCATTTCGAAACGGGCTGTGTCAGGGTTGAAGGCCATGCCAATGGGATACTGCATCCAGCCGTTGGCCACCAGGATCCACACGGCCGACAGGTTGGAGCCCAGGGCAACCATCCAGGTGGAGAAGAGGTGGAACCGTTTGGAAACCCGGTCCCAGCCAAAGAACATCACGGCAAAGAATGTAGCCTCCAGGAAAAAGGCGAAAATTCCTTCAATGGCGAGAGGAGCACCGAAGATATCGCCGACCATCCAGGAGTAATTGGACCAGTTGGTGCCAAACTCGAACTCCATGATGATTCCGGTGGCCACACCGATCGCGAAGTTGATACCGAAAAGCTTGGCCCAGAACTTGGTAATGTGTTTCCAGTGTTCGTTCCCGGTTTTGACATACAGGGTTTCGTAAAAGGCGATGATCCAGGTGATACCGAGTGTCAGCGGCACGAAGATCCAGTGGTACATGGCTGTCAGGGCGAACTGGGCCCTGGCCCAGTTCACCATTGACATGTCAAAGTTTTCAATCATGATATCCTACCTCCTTACATTTGGTTGGCTTTGGGCTGGCCTGGTTATCTGCTCCAGCACGTAACCGGCCCGTTCCTCATCTGTTGCAAAGCGTGATCCCAGAAAATCCTGGAAAAAAAATAACTTGAGTACCCCGAACATGATGATCAGCTTGATGATGATCACCTTCCAGAGTGTTTTACCAAGGGTCATTGAGCGAAATCCGTCGACATAGAAGCGGATGATGCGGGTGATAACACCGGATTGTTCCATGGCAAGTCGTGGTTCCATACCCTCCTCCTACTGTATTTTCTCGACCTGGTTGTCGACCTTGTCTTCCGGTGAAGTTTCGGCAAGTCCGGTGACCGGGAAAAGCGGAATACAGGAGCCTTCTTCCACCAGCTGGTTAAAGGTGACTGAGTTCAGGGTGGAGCGCAGCTGATCCCTGGCTTCCATCCAGACCCGGTGCACCGCGCACCCATAGGTTACCTTGCAGGATTCCGGCCGGGCGACGCAGTCGTTGAGATATATCTCGCCGATCATGGTCTCGACCACTTCCAGCAAGGTGATTTTGCTCGGATCACGGAGGAGAACAAACCCTCCACGGGATCCCTGGCGGATCTCGATAAAGCCAGCCTTGGCCAGGTCCTGGGCGATCTTGGCCAGGAAATGGGATGGTATGTCGGCTTTTCCGGCAATTTCCTGACGACTGGTCAGAACGCCTTGCCCCTGCTTTGCCAGGTACACCATGCAGCGGATGGCATACTCTCCTGCACGGGTGAGTCTCATGTTTGTCAGTTAGAATATGAAAAGGTGATATATAAGATTTTTTATGTCTTATATTGAAAGAAAAGATATTTTGTCAAGTGAAAAATATTCTTGTTATCATTGTTTTTCCCGGGGGGCAGGGAAGTGAGAATACGATGGTATCCGAGGGGATACCATCGCCGTGCCACTTGAAACCCCTGGCTGCCAGGTGGATGCTAATAGACTTCCTTGGCGTTTTTGCCTGTGAGTTCTGCCAGGGTAAGTTTTTTGCGGTCCATGGCCCTCCAGACATAGGTCACGTAGGCCAGGACAAAGGGAATTGCGAGCGCCACCCAGCTCATGGCCTGCAGGGTATAGCGGCTGCTGGAAGCATTGTAGATGGTCAGGGAGGACTGGAGGTCCACCTTGGATGGATAAAAGGCTGTGTTGTTGTAGCCTGCGGTGCCGAAAACAGCCAGAGCAAAGAGAACTGTTCCGAGACCTGCAAACCAGATTCCGGAGGTGGAGTTGGTTTTGGCGGTGACGAGTGTTCCGGCAGTCACCAGAATCAGGCCTGAAACCAGGGCCAGGCCCAGGAGCGGGTTGGCATTAAGGTTGAGCAGGTACTTCCAGGTCTGGCGGAAGACCTCGCCTTTCTCGTTGACTGCGAAACCGTCCATGGGCAGGAGATGAATCAGCATCCAGATCAGGAAGGGCAGGCTGAGTTTGAAGTTTTTCAGTGCTGCATCGCGCAGCCTTCTTTCCAGTTCTTCGACTCCGGTGAAGTCGATGTTATTGATCAGGTACAGGGCTCCCAATGTCCTGGCATTGAAAACCAGGAACAGTCCCACTGAAAGATTGAACAGTGAAAAGGCCGCTTCGAGCCCGCGCAGCGAACTGGTCCAGGTGACGAAATTGTAGGTGCTCAGGACAAAGTTGGAGCCGGTGAAAAAGGTGCCCACGGCCGCGCCGATGAGAAGGATGCCCAGTGAACCGTTGACAAAGAGAAAGGACTCGTAGGTTCTGGAACCGAGCAGGTTGTTGGGTTTTTTGCGGAATTCGTAGCTGACAGCCTGGACGATGAAGGTGAAAAGAATAAGTATCCAGACCCAGTAGGCGCCACCAAAGGAGGTCGAGTAGAATTTGGGAAAGGCGGCGAACAGGGCGCCACCAAAGAGCACAAGGGTGGTGAAGGTGAGTTCCCATTTACGGCCCAGAGAGTTGATGATCAGCGTTTTCTCATCTTCGGTCCGGGCAACCTGCCAAAGCAGGGTCTGGCCGCCCTGGACAAAGGTGAGAAAGAGAAACAGCGAGCCGACCACGGAACAGATCAGCCACCAGAGTTCCTGTAGCTGTGCCAGGGAGGCGGATTCAATCCAGTAGGCAATCATTGGTACACCCCTTTTTGAAAAACAGGTTGATTTGATGGAATAAAAAATGAATAAGGGCTGGGCCCCGCACTCTTTCAAAGAAGATATATGAGATAAGTATGGTCTTGTATAAAAGAATTCCCCTTTTCCTGTCAAGAAAAATTCTCGTTTCTGTTGTCACGATATCCTGGGGTGAAAAGAGGGAGATAATCAAGAACCAGGAAAGGTTTTCGTCACATTGCCCGAACCATCCAGGCGACAGGCCAGCATGTGGATATCATGATAGAAGGTGAACCACCACCCCTTTTTCTGGTAGCTGGGCAGGAGTTTTTGTTTCCGGTCGATGATATCCAGGGGAAAATTGTCATAGGCCATGATCCACAGGGGATTGGTGTGGGCGTGGGTAGGGAGGACATCGCCAAGATGGACGGCCGAGCCCGTCCGACCCTGGATTTCCACCAGCTGATGGCCACGGGTATGACCGCCGGTAAGGCGGACCACGATCCCTGGCACGATCTTTTGGTCTCCCTCTACCAGATCGAGGAGCCCGCTTTCCGCAAGCCCGGCGAAATTTTCCGGCCAGTAGGTGTGGCTCGAACGTATGTTTGGGTGGAGGATATCCTCCCATTCCAGCCTTTGGAGTACATGACGCGCCCGGGGGAATGTCAGGTCAGTTTTCCCGCTCTTTCCATGCATGACCACTCCGCCGGCATGGTCAAAGTCGCCGTGGGTAAGGATGACCACGTCTATATCGTCCCGGCCAAGACCGAGGCCTGCCAGCTCCTCCACCAGGTTCCATTCCTGGTAGACCCTGAATATCTCCTTTTGCCTGGCACTGAGCTTGTTACCGATTCCGGTGTCGATGATCAGGCAGTATTCCGGGGTCCGGACCAGGAGCGGGGCGTTGAGCATTCGGATATAGTTGTCAGCATCGGCCGGATATTTTCTGTTCCATAGAACCTTGGGCACAGCCCCGAACATGGTGCCGCCATCCAGCTCGAAATGGCCCCCGGTGAGCCAGGAGATGGTTGTGTCGCCAAGGTCAATGGTGGGCAGGCTGCTCATGGCTTCTCCAGCGCGAATTCAAGGATGATCTGGTCTACGAACAGGGAGTCGCCGGGCTCGGCGATGATGTTGGCGATGATAGCGTCACACGGGGCCCGAAGGACGTTTTCCATCTTCATGGCTTCGATGATGGCCAGTTCCTCGCCACTTTTCACCGAGTCGCCGACCTGAACATTCACCTTGGTCAGCAGGCCGGGCATCGGGGCCAGAAGGTAGCGGGAGAGATCTGTTTCTTCCTCTGGCGGCATGAAATGAAACAGTTCCGCGGCCCGCGGAGTGAGGACCAGGGCATGGATCCGGTTACCCCGGTACTGAAGAATGTACCCCAACCCGTCACGCTCCACCTGAAAGACCACCTGACGGTTGTTGATCACTCCCCGGAACAGGAGCTGACAGAAGGACCAGTCCGTGGTCACCCGGTAATCGCGGCCGTCATAATCCACCAGATAGCCGCAGTCGGCCTGGAATGGTTTGACGATAATGTCGTGGCGCTGCCGGTCTATAATGACCACCCAGTCATCCTGGACATTGCGTTCGTGACCGGGGAGCTGGCCGCTGATACAGGCCGCCCGGTCCATGTAGAGGCGGTGAATGATGCCGGCCACCACAACGGGCAGGGCCGGGTCTTCCTGCAGGGAACACGAAGGATGAAAGCCGTTCGGGTACTCCTGGGCAATGAAGTTGGTGGACAGCCGCCCCTCCTGGAACCGGGGATGGGCCATGATTGCCCCGAGAAAACCGATATTGTGCTCCACGCCCCGGATCACGTATTCATCGAGGGCGTCCTGCATGTTGGCAATGGCCTGTTCCCTGGTTTCGCCCCATGTGATGAGCTTGGCGATCATCGGGTCGTAGTACATGGATATCTCGCCCCCTTCGTACACACCGTCATCCACCCGCACCCGGCGTTCCTCCCCGGGCGGCATGTAGTGGATCAGGCGGCCGGTGGAGGGCAGGAAGCCGCGCGGGGGATCCTCGGCATAGACCCGGCACTCCATGGCCCAACCGTCGAGGGGTACCTGGTCCTGGCGAAGGCTCAGTTCTTCTCCGGCAGCTACCCGGAGCATGAGTTCCACGAGGTCGAGTCCGGTGACCATCTCGGTCACCGGATGCTCCACCTGCAGCCGGGTATTCATTTCCAGGAAGTAAAACCGTCCGGGCCGGGCCGCATCGACAATGAACTCCACAGTCCCGGCCGACTGGTAGTTCACGGCCCGGGCCAGGGCAACGGCCTGTTCGCCCATGGAGCGCCTGGTTTCCTGGTCGAGGAAGGGCGAGGGCGCCTCCTCGATAATTTTCTGGTGTCGGCGCTGGATCGAACACTCCCGCTCGCCGAGATAGATCACGTTACCGTGGGAGTCGGCCATGATCTGGATCTCGATGTGGCGTGGCTCCTGGATGAATTTTTCCATGAGGATCCGATCGTCGCCAAAACTCGATCCGGCCTCGGAAGCGGCCCGAACAAAACCTTCCCGACACTCATCCTCGTTCCAGGCCACCCGCATACCCTTGCCGCCACCCCCGGCCGTGGCCTTGAGCATTACCGGGTAGCCGATATCGGCCGCCATCTCCAGGGCATGGTCCACGTCACGGATCACTCCGTCGTAGCCCGGCACCGTATTGACCCCGGCCCGGGCGGCGATCTGCTTGGAGGTGATCTTGTCGCCCATGGCCCGGATCGCCTCCACCGGCGGGCCGATGAAGATCAGTCCAGCCTGTTCCAGCATCTCGCAGAACATGGGGTTTTCGGACAGAAAACCGTAGCCCGGGTGGACAGCCTCGGCTCCGGTTTCCAGGCAGGCGGCCACGATCCGGTCCATGTCCAGGTAGCTGTCGGTGGCCGGAGACGGCCCGATATGGACGGTTTCGTCCGCCATCTGTACGTGCAATGCCCTCCGGTCGGCGTCGGAGTAGACGGCCACGGTCGCAATACCCATTTTGCGGGCGGTTTTGATGACTCGGCAGGCGATTTCCCCTCGGTTGGCGATTAGTATTTTTTTAAACATATAATTTGCTTTTCCCTTTTCCCGATGCCCTGGTTTTTCCGCGTCACTCTGGTTGTCTACAATGGGATATTCCCGTGTTTGCGCCAGGGGTTTTCCAGTTTCTTCTCCCTGAGCATGGCCAGGGAGCGGCAGATGCGGGTGCGGGTGTTATGCGGCATGATCACATCGTCGATGAATCCGCGGCTGCCGGCCACAAACGGGTTGGCGAACCTGCTGCAATACTCCTCGGTGTGGTTTTTGATTTTTTCCATGTCATCCATGTCCCTGCGGAAGATGATTTCCACCGCGCCCTTGGGCCCCATGACCGCGATTTCGGCCGTGGGCCAGGCAAAATTCACATCGCCTCGCAGATGCTTGGAGCTCATCACGTCGTAGGCACCTCCATAGGCCTTGCGGGTGATGACCGTGACCTTGGGCACTGTGGCTTCGGCAAAGGCGTAGAGGAGTTTGGCCCCGTGTTTGATGATGCCGCCGTATTCCTGCGCTGTTCCGGGGAGAAAGCCGGGAACGTCGACAAAGGTGACAATGGGAATGTTGAAGGCGTCGCAGAAGCGGACGAAACGGGCTGCCTTGCGCGACGAGGCAATATCCAGGCAGCCGGCCAGGACCATGGGCTGGTTGGCGACAATGCCCACGGTGGAGCCCTGCATGCGGCCAAAGCCGATGATGATGTTGGCGGCGTAATCGGGCTGGAGCTCGAAGAAGTCGTGCTCATCCACCACTTTGGTGATCAGCTCCTTCATGTCGTAGGGCTTGTTGGGATCCTCGGGGATCAGGGTGTCCAGTGACATCTCCACCCGTTCCGCCGGATCGCTGGTGGGCCAGACCGGTGGTTTTTCCCGGTTGCTGGAGGGCAGGAAGTTGAGGAACCTCCGCAGCATCAGAAGGGCCTCCACATCGTTTTGAAAGGCCAGGTCCGCCACCCCGGAGCGGGTGGTGTGGGTCCGGGCGCCGCCCAGTTCCTCGGCGCTTACTTCCTCGTGGGTAACAGTCTTGACCACGTCCGGGCCGGTGACAAACATGTAGGAGGTGTCCTTGACCATGAAGATGAAATCGGTCATGGCCGGGGAGTAGACCGCCCCGCCGGCACAGGGTCCCATGATCAGGGAGATCTGCGGTATCACTCCGCTGGCCAGAACGTTTCGCTGGAAGACATCGGCATAGCCGGCCAGGGCCTCGACCCCCTCCTGGATGCGGGCGCCGCCCGAGTCGTTGAGCCCTACCACCGGTGCGCCCACCTTGATGGCGTGGTCCATGATCTTGCAGATCTTTTCGGCATGGGCCATGGACAGCGAGCCGCCAAACACCGTGAAATCCTGACTGAAGACAAAGACCAGGCGCCCGCACACCGTGCCGTAACCGGTGACAACCCCGTCTCCTGGAATTTTCTGTCTGTCCATCCCGAACTCGTTGCACCGGTGTTCGACAAACATGTCCCACTCCTCGAAGGTACCGGCATCGAGAAAGAGTTCGATCCGCTCACGGGCTGTGAGCTTGCCCTTGCCGTGCTGACGGTCGATCCGGACCTGGCCGCCGCCGAGACGGGCCGCGGCCCGCTTGGCATCGAGCCTGTGAATGATGTCCTGCATCAGTCGTCCTCCCGGGCGCAGATTTCGGTGAGCACTCCAAAGGTGGATTTGGGGTGGAGAAAGGCGATCTTTTTGTTGCCAGCCCCTGGAACCGGCTCGTCGTTGATACACCGGCATCCCTTGCTTCTGGCCACGGCCAGCACATGGTCGATGTCATCGCCCAGGTAGCCTATATGGTGGAAGCCCTCTCCTCTTTTTTCGAGAAATTTCGCTATCGGGCTGTCTGGCGAGGTGGGTTCCAGGAGCTCAATGTGGGTCTCGCCGATGGGGAAAAAGGCGGTTCGAACCTTCTGGGATTCTACCTCCTCGATCCGTTCACAGGTAAGCCCCAATACCTTTTCATAAAAAACACGGGCCTTTTCAATCGAGTGTACGGCAATGCCGATGTGATCTATTTTCTTGAGCATATATGATTTTTTGTAAGAGGTTACAGGGTGCGCCCGGACCGGTATTTCAGACATCTCTGTGTTCGCCGAAGACGTCCCGCAGGACGTTGCATATTTCGCCAAGCGAGCAGTAGCTGCGCACCGCATTCAGGACCGGCTCCATGAGGTTTTCTGTCTCTGTCCGGGCCGCTTTTTTCAGGCCTGTGAGCGCGTTCCTGGCTGCCTGTTCGTTTCTCGAGGATCTCACCTCCTGCAGTCGCCGGACCTGTTCCTCTTCCACGGCCGGGTCCACCCGCATTACCGGCACCCGTGCTTCCTCTTCGCTCTGGAACCGGTTGAGCCCGACAATGATCCGGTCTCCCCGTTCGATCTCCTGCTGGTACTGAAAGGCGGCGTCCTCGATCTGGGCCTGGATAAAGCCGTTTTCAATACAGACCACCACCCCGCCGGCGTCCATGATCTGGTCAATCAGCTCCATAGCCTCCTGCTCGATGGTGTCGGTGAGCTGTTCAATATACCAGGAACCGGCCAGCGGGTCCACGGTATCCGCCACCCCGGACTCGTGGGCCAGGATCTGCTGGGTCCGGAGCGCCGTGCGCACCGAATCCTCGGTGGGCAGGCTGAGCGCCTCGTCCCGGGAGTTGGTGTGCAGAGACTGGGTGCCGCCGAGTACCGCAGCCAGGGCCTGCAGGGTTACCCGGACGATATTGTTGTCCACCTGCTGGGCTGTGAGGGTGCATCCGGCGGTCTGGGTGTGGAAACGCAGCATCATGGAGGCTGGTTTTTTCGCCCCGAACCGTTCCTTCATGATTTTGGCCCAGAGACGACGGGCAGCCCGGAATTTGGCGATTTCTTCGAGCAGGTTGTTGTGGGCATTGAAGAAAAAGGCCAGCCGCCTGGCAAAGACTTCCAGCTCCAGTCCGGCATCCAGGGCGGTCTGAACATAGGTCATGCCGTTGGCCAGGGTGAAGGCCACCTCCTGGCTGGCCGTGGAACCGGCCTCGCGGATATGGTACCCGGAGATGGAGATGGTGTTGAAGAGCGGTGCTTTTTCCGCGCACCACTGGAATATATTGGTGATCAGTCTGAGACTTGGCCGAGGTGGAAAGATATAGGTCCCCCGGGCCACGTATTCCTTGAGGATATCGTTTTGGATGGTGCCGCGCAGTTTGTCCGGGCTCACCCCCTGTTTTTCGGCCACTGCCACATACATGGCCAGCAGAACCATGGCCGGCGAGTTGATGGTCATGGAGGTGGAGATTCTGTCCAGCGGAATCTGGTCAAAAAGCACCTCCATATCGGCCAGGGTGTCGATGGCCACCCCCACTTTGCCCACCTCGCCCATGGCCAGCGGATCGTCCGAGTCGTACCCGATCTGGGTCGGCAGATCAAAGGCGATGGAAAGCCCGGTCTGGCCCTGGTCGAGCAGGTAGCGGTAGCGTTCATTGGAGGCAGCGGCGGTGGAAAAACCGGCATATTGACGCATGGTCCAGAGCCGGCCCCGGTACATGGTGGGCTGCACTCCCCGGGTAAAGGGATAGCGGCCGGGAAAACCGAGATTATCCAGGTACTCTCTGTCAATCTCACGGGGCAGGGACAGCCGCGGCACTTCGCGGCCACCGTGGCAGGTGAACTTCTCCCTGCGCTCGGGAAAACGATCCAGGGATCGTTTGAGCTCGTTTTCTTCCCAATCTTTCTGGGCCGGATATTTTTTCTTTTTTTCTGTCATTTCAGGATATCACGCAGTAGGTGTTCCGCGGCCAGTCGCGGGTCGGTCTCGGTGGAAGCACTCCGGCGGATCCGTTCGCGCAGGGGATGGGCCAGGAGTTCCATGGCCCAGTCCAGGGTTTCGGTAATAAAGGATTCGTCCCGCCGGCGCTGGAACAACCCCTGGCTTCGCTGCTTAGCTTCCAGCTCCAGGACCCGCTCCAGGAGTTCGGCCACCCCACGGCCTTCACTGGCCACGGTTTCGATGATCCTCTGCTCCCGTTCTTCCGGGTCACGCAGGACCGTGGTCATGTCGAGAAACAGCTTTCTGGCCCCGGGCTGGTCACTCTTGTTGACCACCAGCAGGTCCGCCACTTCCAGGATTCCGGCCTTCATGGCCTGAATATCATCGCCGAACCCTGGAGCCAGCACCATGAGGGTCAGGTCGGCCAGGGAGACGATGTCCATTTCCGACTGGCCGATACCTACGGTTTCGATAATCACGATCCGGCAGCCGCTGGCCGCCATGATCCGGACCGCAGCACCTGCCGCAGCGCAGAGTCCGCCCAGACGGCCACGGGTGGCCATGGAGCGGACCACCACGTCCCGGTCCAGGGCATGGTCCATCATCCGGATCCGGTCGCCAAGCAGGGCGCCGCCGGAGATAGGCGACGAGGGGTCCACACCAATGACGCCCATCCGCATCTTCTGTTCGCGTATACAGCGGATGAGCTGCCCGGTCAGGGTGGATTTGCCGGCTCCGGGCGGGCCGGTGATACCCAGGACCAGGCACCGGTCGATCCGTTTCCGGTCCAGGGCGGCCAGCAGTTCGTGGCCGGCCGGGTCGTGGTTTTCCACCAGGGAAATGGCCCGGCCCACGGCCCGGGGATCACCCTCGTGGAGACGACTGGCCAGGGAGGTGCTCATTGGCTGCGCTGTGCCTGCTGCTCTTTGCTGGCCCGGGCAAAGGCATCGATGATGGTGTCGATGGGCGTGCCAGGGGTGAAAACGGCCCGGATACCGGCCTCTTCGAGAACCGGGATATCCTCCTCGGGAATGATCCCGCCGCCCAGCACGGGAATGTCGCCCCCACCGGCCCTTTCAAGTGCCTCGACCACTGCCGGGAAGAGACGCAGATGGGCCCCGGACATGGAGGAGAGGCCGATTGCGTGCACGTCTTCCTGCACGGCTGCCGCCGCGATTTCATCCGGCGTGCGGCGGATGCCGGTGTAAATGACCTCAAAACCGGAGTCACGCAGGGCCCGGGCAATAAACTTGGCGCCCCGGTCATGGCCGTCCAGACCTGGTTTTCCTATGAGTACTCTGTATTTATCTTTATCTGTCATGCCAGCTTGAGTCCGTTGTCCACCTTGCGTTCCGGGACGGCCAGGACCACCGAGCCATCCTGCCGGATAAAGCCGGTTACCAGGCACTCGGAAAGGACCGGCCCGATCTGCTTGGGCGGAAAATTGACCACCCCGATGATCTGGCGGCCCAGCAGTTCCTCTTTGTCATACAGGTCGGTGATCTGGGCACTGGATTTTTTCCGTCCGATCTCCGGGCCAAAATCGATCACCAGGCGATAGGCTGGTTTCCTGGCCTCGGGAAAATCCTCCACCTCGACAATGGTGCCGGTGCGGAGCTCGACTCGGGTAAACTCGTCCCAGGTAATTTCCTTCATGAAAACACTCCGCTGCAGAACTGTCCCAGCCTGCCCAAATGTTCACAGACGTGGATGCCGCATTCCCGCATGGCGCGGATTTTGGCCTCGGCTGTGCCCGATCCACCACTGACGATGGCCCCGGCGTGTCCCATGCGCCGGCCGGGAGGAGCGGTGATCCCGGCAATGAAACCAACCACCGGTTTGTCCAGGTTGTCGCGAATAAAACGGGCCGCTTCTTCCTCGGCATTGCCACCGATCTCGCCCACCAGCACGACCGCCTCGGTGGCGTCGTCGTCACCAAAGGCTTTCAGGCAGTCGATGAAGCTGGTGCCGATCACCGGATCGCCGCCGATACCGATGCAGGTGGATTGACCAAGCCCCACTTCGGTCAGCTGGTGGACCACCTCGTAGGTCAGGGTGCCGGAGCGGGAGATGACACCAATGGGTCCGGGGATGTGGATGGGTCCGGGCATGATCCCGGCCTTGCACTGGCCGGGCGTTATGATGCCCGGACAGTTGGGTCCTATCAGCCGTGAGGAGGTTGCGTCCAGTGCTGTTTTGACCCGCAGCATGTCATGGGTCGGGATGCCTTCGGTGATGCAGACGATCAGCTCCACTCCGGCATCGGCCGCCTCCAGGATGGCGTCGGCGGCAAAGGGCGGCGGCACGAAGATCAGCGAAGCATTGGCCCCTGTGGCGGCAACGGCGTCGCGTACGGTGTTGAACACCGGGATCCCGTCCACGCTCTGCCCACCCTTGCCCGGGGTGACGCCGGCAACAACTTTTGTGCCGTAATCCCGGCACTGTCTGGTATGGAAGCCTCCTTCCCGTCCGGTGATTCCCTGAACAAGAAGTCTTGTGTTCTGGTCGATGAATATGCTCATGGTCTTGTCTCTGCCTCAGAGGGCCGCTGTACCGGTGGCGATTTTACCTATTTTTTCCGCCGCATCCTGAAGGTCTGCCGCTGAAATCAGGTCCAGGCCCGATTCAGCGAGGATCTTTCGCCCTTCTTCTACGTTGGTGCCCTCCATGCGGACCACCACCGGCAGGGACAGCCCCACCTTCCGGCCCGCTTCCACCACACCGGTGGCCAGCACGTCGCAGCGGAGAATGCCTCCGAAGATATTGATCAGGATGGCCTCCACCCTGGGATCGGAGAGCAGGATACGAAAGCCGTTCTCGATCATCTCCGCACTGGCGCCGCCGCCCACGTCAAGGAAATTGGCCGGTTCGGCCCCGGCCTGCTTGATCATGTCCATGGTCGCCATGGCCAGGCCGGCGCCATTGACCATGTTACCGACAGTGCCATCCAGCCGGATATAGTTGAGGCCATATTTTTTTGCCTCGGCCTCCAGGGGATCCTCTTCACTGCTGTCATGCAGTGCTGCAAGGTCCTTGTGGCGGAAGAGCGCGCTGGAGTCCACCTCGGCCTTGGCATCGAGCAGCACGAAATCACCATCCGCGGTCCAGGCCAGGGGATTGATCTCGGCCAGCAGCAGGTCGTTTTCCGTCACGGCCCTGTACAGACCGGAAAGCAGAGCGCAGAATTTTTTGAACGGGTCGCCGGTCAGACCGAGACCAAAGGCCACCTGGCGCAGATGAAAAGGCTGGAGGCCGGTCAGCGGGTTGACCCGGACCCGGATAATTTTCTCCGGTGTGGTTTTTGCCACATCCTCGATGTCCATCCCGCCCTCGGTGGAACCGATGATCATCAGGCTGGCCGTGGTCCGGTCCGGGAGAATGGACAGGTAGAATTCATGCTTGATGTCCACGCCCTTTTCCAGTAGGATCCTGCGGACTTTTTTCCCCTGCTCGCCGGTCTGGGCGGTCTTAAGCGTCATGCCCAGGATGGCCCGAACCGCTTCCCGGGCCTCTTCCTGGCTCCGGGCCAGCCGGACCCCGCCGGCCTTGCCCCGGCCACCGGCATGCACCTGGGCCTTGACGGCAACCGGGAAACCCAGTTCCCCTGCCAGCCGTATACCGTCTTCTTCCGTCTCGGCCACCTGCCCTTCGGGTATCGGCAGACCGTATCGGCCAAAGAGCTCCTTGGCCTGGTGTTCATGTAGTTTCATCGCGTTAGAGAGGGATACTTTCGCCTGAAAGACGAAGTTTTCCCCGGTTCTCCCTGTTCATTTTTTTCGGAATGTCGCCGGAAGACAGTGTGTCTTGAAGGGTGCCATCTCCTGGTTGCTGTTACTTGGGAAAGCCCATCTTTTTCAAATCCTCGGTGATTTCTTCCAGGATGGTCGGATCGTCGATGGTGGACGGCATCCGGTACTCCTTGCCGGCGGCGATCGCACGCATGGTGCCGCGGAGGATCTTGCCGGATCTGGTCTTGGGCAGCCTGGTCACCACCGCGGTCTGCTTGTAGCAGGCAATGGGACCGATCTGGGCCCGGACCATCTGAACCAGCTCGGTTTTGATTTCTTCGGCATCTTTTGTCACCCCGGCCTTGAGGACGATAAAGCCCACCGGGATCTGGCCCTTGAGCTGGTCATCGGTGCCGATGACCGCACACTCGGCCACATCCGGATGGGTGGCGATCACCTCTTCCATGGCCCCGGTGGAGAGCCGGTGGCCGGCGATGTTGATCACATCGTCCATCCGGCCCATGACATACACGTAGCCGTCCTCGTCGATATAGCCACCATCACTGGTCTCGTAATAACCCGGGAAAGTGGCCATGTAGGACTTGATGAATCGCTCGTCGTTTCGCCACAGGGTCGCCAGGGTACCCGGCGGCAGGGGCAGCTTGACCACGATGTTGCCTTCCTCGTTCGGACCCAGTTCCTTGCCCGTATCATCGAGGATACGTACATCATAGCCCGGAACCGGCTTGGTGGGCGAGCCGGGCTTGACCGGGAACTGCTCGATGCCCATGGGGTTGGCGACAATGGCCCAGCCGGTCTCGGTTTGCCACCAGTGGTCGATCACCGGCACGTTGAGAAGGTTCGATGCCCAGTGATAGGTGTCCGGATCGAGCCGCTCGCCGGCCAGGAACAGGGTTTCGAATTTGGAGAGGTCGTATTTTTTCAGCAGCTCGCCGTTGGGATCTTCCTTCTTGATCGCCCGGAAGGCGGTGGGCGCGGTGAACATGATCCGGGCCCCGTGCTCGGAGATGACCCGCCAGAAGGCCCCGGCATCCGGGGTGCCAATGGGTTTGCCCTCGTAGACAATGGTGGTGCAGCCCTTGAGCAGCGGCCCGTAGACGATGTAGGAGTGGCCCACGACCCAGCCCACATCGGAAGCCGCCCAGTAGACGTCTCCGGGCTCCACGTTGTAGATGTTTTTCATGGACCAGTGCAGGGCCACGGCATGGCCGCCGTTGTCGCGCAGCACGCCTTTGGGCATTCCCGTGGTCCCGGATGTGTAGAGGATGTAGAGCGGATCAGTGGCCAGGACCGGTACGCATTCGGCAGGCTCAGCGTCTCTGACAATGTCCTGCCAGGCCAGATCGCGGCCTTCCTGGAGCTCGGCGGTAACAAAGTCGCGCTGGAAGACCACGCATTTTTCCGGCTTGTGATTCGACTGGTCAATGGCCGAATCAACCAGTGGCTTGTAGGCCAGCTGTTTTTTGCCCTCGATGGCGCCGGATGCACAGACGATGACCCTGGGCTGGGCATGGTCGATGCGGATGGC
Organism: Desulfolithobacter sp.; assembly: GCF_054025815.1. NCBI lineage: Bacteria > Pseudomonadati > Thermodesulfobacteriota > Desulfobulbia > Desulfobulbales > Desulfobulbaceae > Desulfolithobacter > Desulfolithobacter sp. Next base: position 173,818 of record NZ_JBPMMS010000010.1, read on the forward strand.
CAGCTCGTTGGCGGCAAACCCGCCAAAGACCACCGAATGGATAGCCCCCAGGCGGGCACAGGCAAGCATGGCCACCAGGGCCTCGGGAATCATGGGCATGTAGATGATGACCCGGTCACCCTTTTCCACGCCAAGGTTTCTCAGTGCTCCGGCAAAGGTGGCCACCTGGTCCCTCAGTTCACGGTAGGTGATCTTGCGGATGGTGTCGGTGACCGGTGAGTCATAAATGATAGCGGGCTGGTCGGCGCGGCCTTTTTCCACGTGCCGGTCCACCGCGTTGTAGCAGGTGTTCATTTCCCCGCCGGAAAACCAGCGGTAAAATGGAGGGTTGGAACGATCCAGCACTGTGTCCCATTTCTTGTACCAGTCAATGCCTTCGGCAGCCGAAGCCCAGAATTCTTCAGGGTTTTCAATACTCTTTTTGAAAATTTCCTCGTACGCCCCCATACAATATCTCCTTTTTAGTTCTGGTAAAGAAGTTCCCCCACGGCTTCATCTCTGCAAAAGTTGTCTATACTCAATCATTTCCACTCATTCAAGGAGCAATGTGCATATTCGAAACTCCCGGGTTCGATAAAGACGAAAAACGCGGCAGGAATCAGGTTCGTCCGAATCTGTCGGCAGGAAATTTCCTGGCAGTGAGCTGTTCTTGAAAATTTTTTAAAAAGATTGATTTTCTAAAGGGTTAAGTTGTAGTCTTGGTTGCAGGGGTTTTGCAGGGAGGGGGGCGGTCAGCCTGCGACAAGGCATGCCACGAGATACTGGAACGTTGTCGAGGGCATCAAAACTGCAAGGGGGTGAAATTCTGTATGGAACAGAAGGGGCAGAACGGAGGAGAGCATTTTTGCAACAAGCCCGACTACCGGGGAATCCGCCATGTGTACCAGGCCATGCTGTACTCGTTCAAGGGTTTGGTTGCGGCATTCCGGTGTGAAGAGGCGTTTCGGCTGGAATTGATGGTGGTGGCGGTGATGTTGCCCCTGGGGCTGTGGCTGGGTGATTCCGGAGTCGAAAAAGCGTTGCTCGTTTCGTCGCTGGTGCTGGTTCTCATTGTCGAACTTGTAAACTCCGCCGTTGAGGCGGTGGTCGACCGTATCGGTCTTGAGCAGCATGTTCTCTCCGGGCGGGCCAAGGACATCGGTTCGGCGGCTGTTTTCATGACCCTTGTCAATGTGGTTCTCGTCTGGGTTCCGATTTTGGTTGATCGTTTCGGCCGGTTGTCGGGCTGAGCGGTGGTCTGAAAGGTATCGTGGTTCAATCGGTGAACCTGGTGGGCCCAAGCCGGCGGCAGGTCTTGACCGGGTCCTGGTGGATGATGACATCGGCTCCTGGCCAGTTGCGGAGGATTTCCTTTTCCACAGCCCGGGCCACGCCATGGGCGCGCAGCAGAGGCATATCGTCGTCGAGCTCCAGGTGGAGCTGGATCATGATGGTTTGCCCTGATTGCCTTGTACGCACGTCATGCACACCTCTCACCTGCGGTGGAGTCATGGCAATATGGATAATTTTTTCCCGTAATTCTGCAGGCAGCTCGCGATCCATCAGCATCTGGGAGGCATCGTAGCCGATCTTGCAGGCACTGTAAAATATGAAACCGGCAATGAGCATGGCAAAGATCGGGTCGAGACCGTGCCAGCCGTGACGTGCGAAAACAAGGGCGGCCAGGGTTCCGGCATTGGTCAGGATGTCGGTCCCGTAGTGAAGGGCATCTGCCTTGATGGCGCTGGAGTTGGTTATCGAAATGACCCTGTACTGGTATGCCAGCAGGAGAAGCGTGATGATAATGGCCAGCACCATGATAATGATACCGGGCCAGGACTGGTTGAGAGGTACCGGGTTGCGAAGGCGTTCCACCGCGTGGATGAGGAGAAAAAAGGAGGAGCCGGCGATAAAGGATGCCTGGGCAAGGCCGGCGAGGAATTCGGCTTTACCATGGCCGAATCGGTGTTCGCTGTCGGCCGGGTTCATTGACAGGCGCACGGCAACCAGGTTGATGGTTGACGCTGCGGCATCCATGAGAGAATCGACCAGCGAGGCCATTACACTGAGAGATCCGGTCAGAAGCCAGGCCACAAGCTTGCCGGCGATCAGTATCAGGGCAACGGTCACCGAGGCTCGAGTCGCTCTTTTCAGCAGGATATCCGGTGAGCTCGAAGAGTTGGTCATAGAAGTATTCAGGTTTATCTCACCCTACAGCTTTTCGATACTGTCGAAAAGGTCTTTGTTTTCCTGAATTTTTTCGATATTGCCAATGGTCACAAGGCTGCTTTTTGTCCGTAACGCCTCGAAGTGAGGGGCAAGTTTGCGCAGATCCTGGCAGCGGGTGTCGAGAATTTCGTTGATCCGTTCCTGCTTGCTGGCAGGAGTGATGCCGGAAAGGTATTCGTTGCGGGCCGTGGCTCCCTTGCCTGCCGGTCCCTGGTGGGGGTTGAAGTTGGCATAGGTGCCGATGATCAGCTGTTCCAGGGATGGATCGGGCAGGGTCAGCTTCCGGATCTGCTCCTCTATGGCCTCGTAAGCCTCGTATGTTTTTCTGATCTGCGGGTCGCGGTAGCTGACCAGGGCGAAGTTGCCGCTTATGTGATTGAACTGGATGAAGCAGCCATAGGCCCCTCCCATCTGCCGGACCGTGTTCCAGAGGTAATCTCTGGAAAGCCAGGTCTTGAGGACTTCGAACTGGCCGCTGTATCCCCGGGACTCGGGGAACAGGGTGCAGCCCATGACGTTGTACACCACCTCGGCCGAAGTACAGAAGGCTTGCCTGGCCGGAAAGGTGGGGAAATCGGGCCCAGCCGGTTGCGAAACGGTACTGTCTTTCTGCTCAGGCAGACTGTTGATCAGCCCGGTTGCGGTCTGCAGCCTGGCGATATCTTCCCCTCCGGCGGTAACGGCGAGTGTGACGTTGTCTTTCCGTAAGACATGGCGCCTGATCGACCGCAGGGTTTCCAGAAATTTTTCTTCCCTTTCTTCGTAGCGGCTGGCCAGATCCTTGAGGTCCAGGTAGTTGGCCGCCCCGCTGACATGTTCGTTGTACTGGCCTGCCAGGCCAAGACGGGCAAAGACCCGGGTAGAGGCCAGGCCGTAGCCTTCACTCTGCACCGAATGCTCGGTCCAGGCGAATTCCCGCTGAACGATCTCCCGGATCCGGGCCCGGTCCTGGAAACTGACAGCGGTAAACACCTCCTCCAGCAGGCTGACCGCCCGGTCCAGGTAGCTGGAGAGCATCTTGACGTGGAACCAGAGAGTGGGACGGGGACTGGTCGGATCCTCGAGGTGAAGGTGGGTATGGAACGAGTGGTGAAAACCGCCGGTGCAGATACCCAGCTCTTTGGCAAAGGCCATGTAGTTCAGACGCGAGGTGCCGATTTCGGTGACAATGGTGCCAAACAGGTTCAGGGCCAGGAGTTGATCCCGATTAAGCCCCTGGCAGTCAAAGCCGATGTCGAGATAGACGATACCGTTGGTGGGCAGGTCGTTGACCAGGAAGGGGCGCTGAGCCAGGTCCCGGGGTGTACAGCGGTGAAAATCGATGTCCCGTTCCAAGTCGTTGAGGCCAAGGCGGGGCAGGAGCTTGAGGGTTTCTTCATCATTGGACTGGTGCTGGAGTTCCATCAGCTCCCGGGTCCGACGGATCAGCTTTTGGATGCCTTCCTCGTCCAGGGTCGCCTCATGGGCCGCCAGCCGGGCCTGCTCCTCCTGCATGGCCCGGATCATCTTCTCCGGGTCCGGTTTCAGGGTCACAATTACGGTGGCCGGGTTTTCCAGCAACCGTTCACGGATCAGCCGTTCGAAATAATCGCTTTCCAGGGCGTCCCGGCGGATTTCGTGCAGCAGCTCCTCGATCTGCAGGGCCTCGAAGGGGTCGGTGCCGTATTTCATGGCCGGCATGGCCTTGGAAATAAGGTCCAGCCCGCGCTGGGCCTTGTTGCCCTCTTCACGGACTGAAAATTCGTACCGGTTGAGTTCCGAAAGGACCAGCTCCCGGTCCAGGCCCTGGTCCACCATGGTCTGCAGGACCTCCTGGTACAGCTTGAGGAACTGGTCGCGCTTGTCTGGATCCGAACCGATGAGATAGGTCATCATGAAGGTCTTGAAGCAGGAGCTGGAGAGGAACATCCCGCCGAAATCCTTGCAGAGACCGGCCTTGAGGATGGCCTTTTTCAGGGGTGAGGCGTCAGAGTTGTAGAGGATGGAAGCGATGATCTGGAAGGCGGCATTGCGCTTGCGCTGGGTCATGTCGCCCACAGCCGAGCCCACGGCCAGAAAGGTTTTTTCCTTCGTATCACTGCCGGGCTGCACCGCGTAGGTGTCCTCGACATGCACCGGCTCCTCGATTTCCCGGCCCGGATCAATGGCCACCTTGCCCCGGCCGTCGGCATCACCGGTGGCAAAATCGGCCAGGAAGTTGTCCTGGACGTACGCCAGCTCTTCTTCCAGGGGGGCGTCGCCGTAGAAAAAGAGCATGGCATTGGCGGGATGATAATGTTTGCGGTGAAAGGCCACGAACTGTTCGTATGTGAGATCCGGGATGTGGCGCGGATCGCCGCCGGATTCATGGGCATAAGTGGAACCGGGCATCAGGCCGCCGAACATGTGGTGAAAAATAGCCCGGATGGGGTCGGAAAAGGCTCCCTTCATCTCGTTGAACACCACGCCCTGGTACTGCAGCGGCTGGTCTTTCGCCTCCTTGTGATAATGCCATCCTTCCTGTTCAAAGGTGGTCCGCTCGAGCAGGGGATTGAGAGTCACATCACAGTAGACATCCATGATGTTGAAGTACTCTTTCATGTTCCTGGTCGCAAAGGGATACCAGGTGGTGTCTGAGCCGGTCATGGCGTTGAGAAAGGTCATGAGACCGCCCTTGTGGATTTCTCCGAACACATCCTTGACCGGATATTTTTTTGACCCCATGAGCACCGAGTGCTCGAGGATATGGGCGACCCCGGTGGAATCGGTGGGTATGGTCTGGAAGGCGATACAGAAGGTCTTGTTCGGGTCGTTGTTCTTGATGGCAAGTGCCGGGGTGCCAAGCTGCTCATGGTGGAACAGGTAGACCGTGGAGTCGATCTCTTCGATGTACTTGCTCCGTTCCAGCCGAAAGGAGTTGCAGGTGGTTCCGGGTGTAAGTGTGGTCATGGAGAATCGCCAGAGTTATGAAGGTTTCAGGTTACAACGCCTCTGTTTCGTACGGTCGCCCTTGTTGCTGCGCACCAAAAGCACCTTGCAGGCGATGGTGTCCCTTGAAGGGATCGCATCGCGGCTAAAATTTTTTGTGCGAGTCCAGCAGCATGGTCACCGGGCCGTTGTTGACCAGGGACACTTCCATCATGGCCTGGAACTCGCCGGTGGCTGTCCGGATACCATGTTCCGCGACGGCCCTGACAAAATCGCGATAGAGCCGGTCGGCCATCTCGGGCGGGGCGGCGTGGGACCAGGAGGGTCTTCTTCCCTTGCGGCAGTCGCCCAGCAGGGTGAATTGGGACACGATCAGAATTTCACCCGCCACATCAATTACTGACCGGTTCATTCGTCCCTGTTCGTCTTCAAATATCCGCAGGTTGACCACCTTGTCAGCCAACCAGGTAACATCTCTTGCTGTGTCGTCACGGTGGACACCGAGGAGGACCAGCAGGCCCGCGCCAATGGCCCCGGTTTCCCGTCCGTTTATCGTGACCCGTGCCTGTGTAACTCTCTGTAGTACAGCCCGCATGAGAAATGTCGGTAACTTCCGGTTGCAGGAAAAGATAATGGAGCCGGTGTGCTGGCTCGGCAAACCAGTCACGCACTGTATCATGAAACCGGATGGATTTCAAAACAGGTTTGTCTGTGGAAAAAGAGACGTCGTGATTTCAGGCTGGTTTCAGGGCTCTGGCGTGGAACTGAATGATGGAGACCGCCGCCAGGGTCGCGGTTTCGGCCCGGAGGACCAGGGAGCCCAGGGATACGGTGTCAAAGCCGCGTTCCCGGGCCAGGTTGACTTCCGCCCGGTGAAATCCTCCCTCAGGGCCAAGCAGGAGGCAGATGGAGGTCGAGGCAGGCCAGTTGGTCGCTGGCAGCGAATTGTGGCGTTCCTCTTCCCAGAGCAGGAATTTTTCGCGGAAATTGCCGGTGTCGAATTGTTCCAGTGTTCCGGGCTCGCAGATCCGCATGGGCCAGGTCCGGCCGCATTGCTTGCAGGTCTCGATCATGATTCGCTGCCAACGCTGGTGCTGGCGGTCCAGGCGGGTTCTGTTTTCGCAAAACCGTGTCTGCAGCGGTTGCAGGGTGTGCACTCCCAGTTCCGTACATTTCTGGATGAGCAGGTCCATCTTTTTTCCCTTGAGCAGGGCCTGGGCCACGGTCAGAGATGCCCGGCCAGGAGGGGCGGCCCGGTGGCGTTCAAGGATGTGCAGCGCCACGGAGCGCGGGCCGAAACCGGAGATTTCGGCCGTCATGATTCCCCCGGTACCGTCGAAGAGCTCGATCCGGTCGCCGGGCTGCATGCGGAGTACGGTGCGCAGGTGCCTGGCCTCCGGACCTTTGAGCTCCACCTGGTCTTCTCCGGCCAGGTCAGGGTCTATGAAGAATCGGCGCATGTCCAGATTACCGGGAAGCGAAGAGGTATGTTATTTGAAACAATACGGATCCAACTCTGTGAAGATATCACGGCCAAAGCCATATGTCACGGCCAGACAGCCGCCGCAAACCGGGCGGATGGCGCAGTCTGCACAGGCCGAGGAGCCGCGGCGGTACTTGCGGGCCTGCGGGCTGTGATAGATATCCTTGAGGGAGTTTTCATAGATATTGCCCATTGGGGAGGGCAGCTTGCGGCAGGCATGGACTTCTCCGTCAGGCAGTATGGAGACGAAGTTAAAGGCCGCACCGCATCCGTATCCGGCACAGCCACCGGTATACGACATCTTTTTTTTGTGGTGAACCAGGTTGAAAAAGTTGTCCTTGAGTCCCATGCAGGGGTTGTCCCGACATGCCTTTTTGTAGCTGTTTAAAAACTGTTCGAAACTTTCGGGCGGGACTGAAGCCAGGGACGCACCCTCACCGACCATGGCCAGTCGGTTGAAAGTGAAGAGATCCACCCTGTCGCGCAGCAGTTCGGCCAACTCCAGCACCTCGTCCATGTTGGCCCGGGTCAGGGTCAGCATGACCATGGAGTAGATGTCCAGCTCCCGGAGCAGGTCAAGAAAAGCCAGCACCCGCTCGAAATGGCCCGGGCCGCGGATATAGTCGTTATGGGGCTGCAATCCCTCCAGGCTCACCTGGTAGAACTCCGGCTTCCGGATCGCAAGCATCTCTTTCAGCCTGTGCCTGGGCATTGGGTTGCCGAGGATGGCGGTGAGAAAGCCGCGCTCGGCCGCTTCCCGGTAGAGCTGGTTGAAATGAGGGTAGAGCAGAGGGTTGCCACCGGTAAAGGTGACCTGGGCGCGGACATGCTGGGCCCGGGCGAACTCATAGAGATCATCGAGGATTTTGATGCCCTGGGCCAGTTCCATGGTGGCCCGGTCGCTGCGATCGTAGCAGTGGCGACAGTGGAGATCGCAGGTCTGGGTGATATGCCACTGGAGGGTGAAGACAGAAGCGGTGAAAAACGATGGATCCGAGACTTCGCCGCGGGGAAAGTCCGGCGGTCTGGCTATGCGCGAGGGGGGCGAAAGGATCAGCCCCTGCTCCATGGCCTGGTTCAGGATGGCCTCGATTGTTGCCAGTGGAACCCCTCCTTCCCGGGCAGCCTGGCGTTCATCCATGTTCTCTGTGACCAGTTTGAGGGCCAACAGGTCATGACTGGTGGCCGTGCGGACCGTCACTTTGCCGGTGAGCGGGTTGCGGACCACAAGGACGAATTCCTGTCCCGGCTCGGGTCTGGCCGCCGGATCGTCCAGCAGCCGGGCCAGATGACGCCATTCCAGCAACAGCAGTTCCAGGGCCGGATTAACCTTTCGTCTGTCCATTGTTTCCGGTAGGGGCGGAGGATTGTGCCGCAGGGAGTGGATGGCCTGCTCCAGTCGAGCCAGGTCCGGGAGAAAAGGATATTCGGTATACTGATGAGGATGCTCTGCCAGCCAGGAGGCCAGATCATGGTCAGGAATATTGGGCAGGGACGGTAGATACCGGCAGCAGGCGGAGTAGATCTTTTCCGGGCTGGACTTTTTCACGAACGGCTCCTGGAACAACAGGGACTAAGAGGCTGTTGAAAAACGTAACGGGCGAAGACGGGACAGGGAAAGCGGGACAAAAAGCGCAGAAAGCCGGTAACCTCTCCGGGTCACCGGCTTTTTCTGTTTTCAGAACGTGCAGCCTGCACGTTTAATTTTTCGAGCCGCCTCAGCCGCTGGTTCCACTCTTTTTCCCGAGGGTTTCCTCAACAGCTTTTCTGGCTTCTTCGCCAGCCTCCCTGGTGACTTCTTCGGCTTCCTGTTCAGCTATTTCATGGATTTTTTTTCTGGTCTCGACAGTAATCTGTTCTTCCTGTTCAGCGCTCCCGGCGCTGTTGGTCTGGCTGCCTCAGCCACTGCCTCCTCAGCCGCTGCCACCGCTGCCAGATGCCTGTACGACTGGCGGCGCCATGCCACCTGCGCTGATCAGGCCGGCCACGCCAAGGCTGGCCAGGAGTTTCTTGAGATCTTTTTTCTGCATGGAGCCCTCTCAGGTTTTGATGATGGAAGGTTTTGCTGTTCCTTGTTCCTATAGGATGGACCGATAGTCAGCCACCGATTCATAGGAAAAGTATATTATGGAAGGTGTGAATAGTCAACAGAATGTTGAGAAAGATTCTTGTTTCTCTTTTATTGACTCTTCCGGCAGCGCCATGTTTGGATGGTGTATGGCTGGGCGGCCGTCACCGGGGTTGAGCTCACCATTTGAAAATCATCTTCGCTGAAGGGGGGGAAGGAGGTGTCTCCCGGGTAGGGCCGGTCCAGGACTGTCAAAATCATGGTATCGGCCAGAGGAAGGGCCAAACGGTAGAGCTGTTCGCCTCCGATGATGAAAACCCTGGAAGACATGTCGTTCCGGCAGAGGTCCAGGGCCTCTCCGAGGCTATGTGCGGTTTCCCCGCCAGGAGCGCAGTAAGCCTTGTTTCTGGTAACCACGATGTTGCGTCGGCCGGGCAGAGGACGGCCGAGGGATTCCCAGGTCTTCCGTCCCATAATCAGGGAATGGCCCATGGTGATTTCCTTAAACCGTGCCTGTTCTCCGGGAATATCCCAGGGAATGGTATTGTTGTGGCCGATCACGCGGTTGGCCGCCATGGCAGCGATGAGAATGATTTCCATTTACACTTTTCGATTGCCTGCTATGGGTTCCATTACTTTGCAGGAAAATGTACGTTTTTTAACGACCAAGCTTACCTGCCAAGTGAGGTTTTTGGACAGGTGTAGTTGCAATATTTTTGCTTACAAATCAAGATGTTAGCAAAAAGAATCAGCAGTTTTTATTAATCGTTCGTCACGGATTAAGGTATGCCGTAAAGACTGGACACAGCAAGGACTGAATAACGTTCAAATTCCAACTGACTCCTTTTGTAACGGCTTGACACAATTTCAAGTTTTCTCCTCAGCACCTCAACCAGAAAATTACCCGTGCCGCAGGCGGGCTCGAGAAAACGCGATTCTATACGCTCTGTCTCTTGTTTTACAAAATCGAGCATGGCGTTGACTTCCCTGGCCCTGGTATAAACCTCGCCATGGTCGGCAACGCGTTTTTTTTATACGACATGTTTACCCACGATTTCCTATGAGAATTGTAACGCTGTGGCTAAACGGCTGGTAAAGGAGCGCCAGCGGATTTGCCAGTCCGCCTTCAGCCGCTTGTTAACCCGTTTTTTTCATAGTTTCGAGATGCTGATTTTGTTTTTCTTACAATGAGTTTCAATTTCAGCTTCAAGTCGTTTTAAAACTAGTGGAGGCACACAGGGACCAAATGTAATTTCAGTTACGTTCCCATCAAATACAAAATTTACATTCTGATGTTTACCAATAAATCGAATCTCTTTCTCTTGTTTCCATTTCTTGGTCTTGGTCAACAATATATTCCGGTAAGTCTCGAAGGTTTTGTCAGGAAAAAGCGAAGACTTAAGAAAAGTATCTATATGGAATATCCTCTCATCAACATATTGAACTTCATGGTAAATTTGACCTACTAGGGGATCGGGGATGTCGATTTGAACACATACCCCATTGCCTTCACCCCCATATTCATCCCATAATCGGTCATCATCTTTTATGAGAGAGAAACTTGTAACCCCGATGGTGTCTCTGCAGTTTTGAACAACATCATTGATAATAGGCTCTGCAATTTTCGCCAGCATTTTATTTTTCAAAATTCTTGTAACTGATAAATGATGCTGAAAATAATTTGTTGTTCTAAATTTTGCTACAACTTGCGTCAAAAGGTTAGCCGTGTCTTGCGATGGTTCATAGTCTAACTTAAATTTGAATTCATTTTCGTCATTCAAGGAATCTGGGCTAGCACACCAAATAGATTTTTGTAACACTATTTGTAGAAAATGATTGTGTTTCCTTTCGTCAGTCAGGTCCTTAAATTTATATATTTTCACTTTCTTATTCCGGGTTAAC
>NZ_JBPMMS010000011.1:0-10941 GCF_054025815.1 Desulfolithobacter sp.
CGTAAAAAGTCCATCACACTCTAGAGATGGCTAAGCATAAAAGTTCGATATACAAGGCGTAGCGGTGTCGGCCAAGCGGAGGCGTACATGGAGTACGTCGAGCATTGGCCGTACCCGCTACAACGCAGTAGATCGGACTTTTTGCGACGCCATCAAGTGGAAAGTCCACGGAAATGAATGAGCGCTCATTTGTTTTTTTCTGGCGCAAACACGGGTTTTTCTCATCCTGTGGGACTTTGTAGCGGCAGAGGAGGGGGGTCAATATCTGCCAAGGTATTGGTCAAGATCAAGGCCCTGGTCCTGGTATTTTTTCAGTTTCCGCCAGAGGGAGACCCGGTCGATCCCCATTATCCTTGCCGCTTTGGATCGGTTGCCGTCCACGCTTTTGAGTACCGACAGGATATAATTCCGCTCGTGTTCCTCCAGGCTGTGCAGGTCGGAGTGTGCCGGAGTGGTTGGCACTGTTGCCGGTGTGTCATGTCCTGGCAGGTCCGGCGGCAGATGGCGGACCTTGATCTCGTCTTCGTTGCACAAGGCCAGGGAGCGTTCGATGATATTTTCGAGTTCGCGGACATTGCCCGGGTACTCATAGGCGGTGAGGAAATCCAGGGCATCGGCTGAAATGGTTTTGACCTTCCCGTCGGTGGCCGGGTGTTTGGCAAGGAAGTGGCTGATCAGCAGCGGGATGTCATTCCTACGTTCCCGCAGGGGTGGAATGAAGAGAGACACCACGTTGATACGATAATAGAGATCCTTACGGAATGTCCCCCGGGCCACTTCGTCTTTGAGGTCCCGGTTGGTTGCAGCAAGGATACGGCAATCGATGGGTATCTCCCGGGTGCCGCCGACCCGGAGGATCTTTTTTTCCTGCAGGACCCGCAATAGTTTGACCTGCATGGTGAGCGGCATCTCACCGATTTCGTCGAGCAAGATGACCCCGCCTTCGGCCGATTCCAGCAATCCCATCCGGAAGCCGGTGGCGCCGGTAAAGGCCTCTTTCTCGTGGCCGAACAGCTCGTTGAGCATCAGTCCTTCGCTGAGGGCCCCGCAGTTGATGGGCAGAAAACGCTTGTTGGCCCTGGGGCTCAGTTCGTGGATGGTGGATGCCACCAACTCCTTGCCGGTCCCTGTCTCACCGGTGATGAGGACATGGCAGTCGAGCTGGGCCACCTCGGCGATATCGTCCTTGAGCCTGAGTATGGCCGGGTTCTGGCCGATGAACTGGACTCGCCGTTTGCCGTTGATCTGCTGCTTGAGCAGCAGGACTTCCCGTCGCAGCCTGGTTTTTTCCAGGGCCTTTTCAACCAGCTCCTGTAATCTGGGGATTTTGAACGGTTTTGGCAGGTAGTAGAAAGCTCCCTTGAGCATGGCGTCCACAGCAGAGTCCACGGTGGCAAAACCGGTGATGATGATGACTTCGGCATCAGGTTGTTTTTTCTTGACGGTCTCCATGAGCTGCATACCATCCATTTCGGCCATGCGCAGATCGGTGATAACCAGGTCAAATCGGGTCCGTCCCAGGTGATCCACAGCCTCAAGGCCGTTGTGCGCGGTCTCCACCTGGTAACCCTCCCTGGTCAGGACATGGGCTATATTCTCGCGGTTGACGATTTCGTCATCCACAACCAGGATGTGGATGGGGTGTTCTGCTGCCAGCATGACTAATCCTGTGGACGGGTGACGTGGTATGGTTTCGCCCCCGGCCCGGGGACCAGTGGCAGGGTGATTATAAAAAGGGTGCCCATGTTCTTGCGGCTTTCAGCACGAATACTGCCGCCGTGTCTCCTGATAATACCATGGGCAACAGACAGGCCAAGGCCACTCCCCTTGCCCTCGGACCTGGTGGTGAAGAAGGGATCAAAGATGTATGGCAGGGCATCGGGGTCGATTCCCCGACCGGTATCCCGTATCCGGATCACCACCCGGTTTCGCTGATGCTGGGCGGAAGCGGAAAGGATGATTTCCCCCGGAGGATCGATGGCCTGGATGGCGTTGATCAGGAGGTTGAGGAAGACCTCGGTCATTTTCTGGCTATCCATGGGCAGGGTGATCTGTCCGTCGATATCGCTCAGGATACTTATGCCCGGCGGCACTTCGTTTCTGGCCAGCATCACGGCCTTGTCGATCACCTCGACCAGAGAGCGGGGAGAGATCGTGAAGTTATGTTCTCTGGAATATTCCAACAGGCTGCTGACTATCCTGCTGGCCCGTTGGGCTTCCTCGTCGATGGTTTGCAGCAATTTACGGATATAGGAGAGATCCCCCTCTTCCAGTTCGTTCAGTGCGATCTGACTGGAGGTGGAAATGTTGTTGAGGGGATTGTTGAGCTGGTGGGCTGTTCCCGAGGCGATGGTGCCCAGGGAAGAAAGTTTATGGGCTTCCAGCAGGCGGACCTGATCCGCCTCCATCTCCCGGGCAATGGAATAAAAGGCGTGAAAAATATCGGTTGTTTCAGAAGAGCATCCTTTTGAAGGCTCCGGTGGAATGACTTCAAAGCAGCCCTTGGCGATGGAGCGGGCTGTCTTCTCCAGCTTTTTCAGGGGGCAGAATATCCCCCGCCACAGAGAAAGGAGCATGGCCGCCAGGAGCAGGATGGATACGATGAAAAAAGCGACTATCTGGTCTCTTAGCCTGGACACCATCGTCTGAAGGTGATTCTCCTCTTCCCGGACCAGCCTTCTTGAAAGCTCCTGCAGCCGTGCCCCGGCCATGTCTGCCTGGCGGAGGCTTGTCGGGGTTGCCGTTCCCTTGCGGAGCGAATCCCGGATGCGGAGCATGGTCTGCCGATAGTGGTGACTTGCCTTCATCATCTTCTCCAGTGCCTGGCTGGCGTGGGTGTTGATGATACGTCTCGACAGGGCGAGCCGTTTTTCGTTGATGCGTTGTTGAAGCTCCATGTTGTTGTTCAGGTCCTGTTGGCGGTGACCAATGATATATTTTTCCTCGGCCTGTCTGAGCATCTCGATCAGCATGTTCAGTTGACCGGCCTGGACAAGGTGGTCGAGTTCACGGTTGAAATTCCTGAAATCCCGAAGTGGCACAAGGACGAGAAGCCCGAGGATGGTAATATAGGCGATACTGTTGAGAATCAGTCTGTTGAGATGGGTTAGAGGAAAAAACATTGGATGGTTCGTCAGCGTTCTGGTTTGTTTCCAATGGGTGTGTGTTGCAAAAAGCATCCGTGTTGCAAAGGGCAACGTTTCTGTTGCCCTCACCTTGCTGTCCGGGAAAAGAGTCGGTTTCTTTTTTGTTCCCGGTTTTTCCGCCGGACACTGCTTATTTCACTATAGCCGTTGCAGGAGATCCGGGCGGAAAAAATGGTCCCTGTCCGGTACAACCCAGGGCCAGTGTCGTAAGAGCCGTATTTTTTCAGTAGCGTTGCGCCGGTTGATAGAAAATATGTATCATACGTTGTGGTTGTTTCGGCAGAGGGATGACGGCCGGCAATATCGTTGCTGATGTTTTCACCTGCTGTTCTCTGGACGACAGGAAGATTGCCACGGGCCGGCTACCTGGTTGCATTTTGTAACATTTTGCCGGCAGAAAAGAAAGTCCGCGCGTGAGAATATTGTGAGGTGTGTATCGTAACCTGTTGCTTGGTCGTTATAATTTTCGTTGTAGATGTTGTGGTACGTTTTGTGCTTCCTGGAATCTCTGGTTCAGGTCAACACTACATGGACATGGAAAAATTGTTGAGTATGGATGAAGTCAGGAAGACCGTACCGAAAATCCTGGTTGTGGGCGGGGATTCATTTTCCGAGCCTTTGATGGAGTATGCCCTGAAGATGGCGCAACGGCTGGACTTCGAAATCATTTCTCTTAATATCGGCGAGGACATGCTTACCCTGTCCGGGACAGAGCGGGAACAGGAGGAAGTCCGGTTCTATGAACGGGCGAAAAGTTCGGCGGCAGATTTTGCCGAACAGGGGAGAAAGATGAGCGTTAATGTGACTTCGGTGATCGATATCAATGAGAAAAAGAAGGCCATTGCCGAAATGGAGAAGCAGGATTCTTCCATCCGGTATATTCTGTCTGAACCGGAGCCGGGTCGTATCGGGACAGCCGGTGGTAGGGTGGTGAATCCGGTCTTCAACCTGGTCTGTTCCAGGTGATGAAGAGCCTGTCAAGGCAGCAATTCCCGATATGGCCTCAATGCCTGAAATAGGGCGGTATCTGGAAAAGTCGTTTCGTAAACTTTTATATCTATCATCTTGTTTTTATAAAAAATTTATTTGAAAAAACCTGATTTTTTGCTTGACATAATCCGTGAAATCGGTCGCGATTTTTCTTGTGATATCAATATGTTACAAGGAGAATCGAGATGTCGTCGCTCAAAAATATCGTTAACCGGCACCGTAACTCGGGAAAAACGTTTCGCAGGATAAGAATGCGCTGTCATCTTAATGCAGATAAACTCTACGCACGCATACGGACCGATTTCGACATGGTCCCGGACCATCGGGCAAGCAACAGCAGTATTGCCATGACCGATGCCCTGCTGTCCGGATTTGCCATGTTCTGCCTGAAGGATCCTTCATTACTTGCCTTTGAAAAGCGCAAGCAGGAAGAACCTGAAAGTCTGCACGAGGTGTTCGGTATTAGCCGCATTCCCAGTGACACCCAGATGCGCACTATCCTTGATCCTCTTGATGTCAGAACTATCCGGCGCCCCTTCAAAACCATATTTGCCCAACTCCAGCGAGGAAAAGTGCTGGAAAAGATGACCTGGTTGGGCGGGTACCATCTGCTGGCCCTTGACGGAACCGGCATCTATACTTCTGAAAAAATGGGTTCAGCCTACTGCCTGCGCAAAAGAAAGCGCAACGGTAAGGAGGAGTATTATCAGCAAATGTTTGCCGGTGCCTTTGTCCACCCTGAACGTTCCGAGGTGATCCCCACCTGTCCGGAAATGATCGTTAAGCAGGACGGCATAAAAAAGAATGACTGTGAACGAAACGCTGCCAAACGGTACCTGGCGGATTTCCGCCGGGAACATCCCCACCTCAAAACCATAGTGATCGAGGATGGGCTTGCCTCCAATGCCCCGCATATCCGGGAGCTGGAGAAACATGATCTGCGCTATATCCTTGGGGTAAAGCCCAACGATCATGAGTATCTGTTCCAGTTGGTAGACGAGGCTGCTGCCTCGGGAGAGATCAGCGAATTCCACCTGCCCGATCCGGATAACCCCGAGGTGCATCACTGTTTCCGTTTTCTCAGCAATGTCCCTCTTAACAAAAGCAGCGAGGACTCGTTACGGGTCAATTTCCTGGAATACTGGGAAACAGACAATGCGGGCAACATCCGGAACCGATTTTCCTGGGTAACGGACATCTCCATCAGCAGAGATAACGCCTACGAGATCATGCGTGCTGGCCGCTCCCGATGGCGTATTGAGAACGAGGCCTTCAATACCCTGAAAAATCAAGGTTACAATCTGGAACATAACTACGGCCTGGGCAAGCAGCACCTGAGTGCGGTATTTGCCCATCTGTTGATGCTTGCTTTCCTGGTGGACCAAGTTCAGGAGCTGTGCTGCCCACTGTTTCAGGCGGCCCGCGCTAAATGCGGCACAAAACGGTATCTCTGGGAAAGGATTCGAGGCTTTTTCAGTGAATATATTGCGCCATCCATGGAGGTGATCCTCCACTACATTGTCCACGGTATTCCCAAAAACAGAAAGCGCATAGAGGCGCCATGGGACTAGCGGCCGTTCGGAATATCAAATTGTCAAGGATCATGCCTTTCCGGGAAACAGATGCCGGAAAGAAGACCGGAGAAGTAGGTTCAATTTTCGGCTTTTTCTCCGGTAAAACAGTACTCGCAGCCTTTCTGAGCTCATTTTAGGTCAGGAAGCGGTACAAATGAATCTGAGCTGCGCAAATCTCACCCACTTTTGTCGGAGTGAGGGCTAAAGCGGGAATGGCTGCTGTCAAGGTGAGGCTGATGCGCGCCTGACAGTTGCTTGAAGGAGTTCGGTCAGGTAACGGATTGTATTTTCATACAGAGAAGGAGACAAACACATGGCAATCATAACAATATTCAGTGCGGACTTCTGCAGGGAGCAGGAGGTGGTCAAAGAGCTGATCAGCAAGACCAACTTCAGGTTGACCACCACGGATCAGATCGTTGCCGAGGCAGCGATGCTTGCCGGCATGGATGAAGCCAAGGTACGACGGGCTCTGACCCTCAGGACTTCGGTTTTTGAAAAATTCACCCATGAGAAACAGTTTGCCCTGGCCCACATCAAGCTGGTCCTGTCCAAGATGCTCATGGTTTCCGCGGGCCGGGACCTGATCCTGACCGGCTATTCCAGTCAGCTCATCCCCAAGGAGATCACACATTTTTTCAGGGTAGGCCTGATTGCCGACAAGCAGTACCGGATCAAGGTCGCCATGGAGGAGCGGGGGGTGTCCAGCCGGGAGGCCGAAAAGCTCATCGCCCGTCTTGACGAGGAACGGGTGCAGTGGCTGGCAAAATACTGCGGTATCCAGGATGCATTCAATCCCGCTGATTATGACCTCCTCATTCCCATGAACAAGGAGTCGGTCAAGGATGCCGCCGAACTGATCATCAGTTACCTGGACAAGGATATTCTGCAGCCTACACCAAGCTCGGAACAGGCTGTGGAGGATTTTAACCTCCAGGCCATGGTTGAGGTGGCCCTGGCTAAAAAAGGCCATGATCTGACCGTGCAGGCGGTCAATGGCAAGGTCAAGATCATTATCAACAAGAACGTTACCCGCCTCAACCGGCTCAAGGAGGAACTGAAAAGCATTGTCGAGCAGGTCGATGGTGTCGATGAGGTTGAGATCGGCTTGAGCAAGGATTTTCACCAGACCGACGTCTACAGAAAGTACAACATGGAGATGCCTTCCAAGGTCCTTCTGGTCGACGACGAGCAGGAGTTTGTCAAGACCCTGTCCGAACGGCTGGCACTGCGGGACATGGGATCGGCGGTGGTACATGACGGTGAGTCGGCCCTGAGCCTCATCGAGCATGACCAGCCCGATGTCATGGTTCTCGACCTGAAGATGCCCGGAGTCGACGGTATCGAGGTCCTGAAGCGGGTCAAGGAGAGCAATCCGCAGGTGGAGGTCATCATCCTTACCGGCCACGGTTCTGAAGAGGACAGGAAGAAGTGTATGGAACTCGGCGCCTTTGCCTACCTACGGAAACCTGTGGACATTGCCAAGCTGAGCAGTGTGATCAGGGAGGCGCATGAAAAGGTCCGCAGGCAGAAGAAGTAGCGGTGGACCGGAGATGTCGCTTTTCAAGCGGATAAAGTTCTCGTTCTGGAATCACAAGGAGCGGGTTGCCAGGGCCGAGGGGCAACAGTATATCTTCCGCAACAAGTGGAAAATGCTGGCAGCGGGTATCTGTCTGCTGACCCTGGTGCCCCTGGGAGTATCCACCATTTTTTTCTACCAGAACAGCAAGGAGCAGGCGATCCGGGAGCTGCTCGAGGAAACCACGGTGTTTGCCGCGGACACGGCCTTGGATGTCTATATGTTTCTCAAGCAGTATATCATGGTGCTCCAGGTCATCGGCACCATGTACGGTAAAGAGCAGCTTTCCAGACCCGGGGTGCTGGAGGAGATATTCGCCAGTATGGCCAGGACCGATGACGCCTTAGTCCATCTCGATGTCCTGGGTGCCGAGGGTCATGTCCTTGCCAGCAGTTGCGCCGACCCCCACTGTGTCCGGCATCAGGATATCAGGTGGATCGACGATCTCCAATCTGAAAATTTCAGTATGGGGCATATCTCTGATAGGGAAGGGAGACACTATCTTTTTGTCCGGGTCAGGGTCGCTGCCGACAACGGGGATGTCTTTTACCTGCGCGGTCTGCTGCCACCAGATGCCATCAAAGGTTTTCTTGCGAAACTTGAACTGGAGGATATCGTTGATGTCTTTATCGTGGACAGCGGGAATTTCCTTCTGACAGAATCCTTCTATTTCGGACCTTCCGGGCAGAAGGCTCTCGTGCCCGATACCGGGGACCTGCCAGCCGCCATCATGATCGACAACCCCAGGCCGGACAGGGTTGGCGGAGCGATCCTGTTTTCAGGCACAGACTATATCGGCGGCACGTCCATGAAGCTTGGCATGGTGGTGTCGGAGCGGAACCTGGAAAAGTTCAAGAAGCGTATCCACCATTATATCATAGGCCTTTTAACACTTTCCACGATCTTTTTGCTCCTTGTCGTTTTTACGCTGGTCACCTACGTGGTGCAGAAGCTGTACCAGGCAGATCTACGGCGCAGGGAATACCTCGACCAGGTGGCGAGAACCGACAAACTTGCTTCTATCGGCCGGCTTGCCGCCGGTGTCGCCCACGAGATCAACAATCCGCTGGCCATCATCAACGAAAAGGCCGGCTTGCTCCAGGATCTCGTCAGGTACAACGACGAGTACCACCACGACGAACGACTGCTCGCAATCACGGATTCCATCATTGCGGCTGTGGAGAGAGCTGGAACCATCACCCATCGCTTGCTGGGGTTCGCCCGGCAGATGGACACCTCTGTGCAGGCCATGGATGTGGAGCACGTGGTACGCGAGGTGGTCAGTTTTGTCAGGAAGGAGGCAGAGTACAAGGCTATCACCATTGATGTCGAGGTGGCCGGGGATGTGGGTGAGATTATCAGCGATCGCGGCAAACTGCAACAGATCCTGCTCAACCTGCTCAACAATGCCATAGCTGCCACGGATACGGGTGGTCGTATTGAAATCACTGTTCGCAATCTCCGTGATGAACATGCTGTTGCTCTGACGATCAGTGACAATGGCTGCGGTATCAGTGAAGAGAACCAGAAAAAGGTCTTTGAACCATTTTTCTCCACCAAGACCAAAAACGGGGGCACCGGCCTGGGGCTGGCCATCACCTACGGCCTGGTACGGGATCTGCGTGGTTCCATGGAGCTGGAAAGCGTGGTCGGTCAGGGGACGACCTTCACCATAATCCTGCCGTACGAGATTTCAACAGAGGAAGAATAGGTCATGCGTGTACTGCTCGTTGATGATGAGAAGGAGTTGGTTTCCACGCTCGCGGAAAGATTGTCGTTTCGCGGTATTGCTGCCGACTGGGTGACCAGCGGGGCCGATGCTCTGCGGGAAATGGAAGAAAATGAATATGATATTGCTGTACTCGATGTCAAGATGCCCGGCATGGGAGGGCTTGAGCTGGCGCGTGAAATACGCAGCCGCCAGCCCGATCTCGAAATCATCTTCCTGACCGGACATGGCTCGAAAACAGACTTCGACGAAGGCGTCAGCCAGGCCGGAGAGGGATATTACCTTGCCAAGCCCGTTGACATCGAGATCCTGGTAGAAAAGATGAACGCCGTCCTTGGCTGACGCGCCTCCACCGGGAGATCAGGAGGATCCGGTCGTTACGGGCACGCCGGCTTTGTACGGTCATGCGACCTGGAAACGGTGCCAAGAATCCGGGGTACCGGGCCGGCTGATATATTGTGCGATGCAACGGCAAACCGTACAGAGCTGCCGGCCCGGAGACGGGTCGGTCAACAGGAGGTCACTGTGGATATCAAGTGGGATATTGCCGGACCGAGCGGTCTGCGGTTTTTCGGCAGGATGACCGCCTCTGCGACCCATGAGCTGAACAACTGTCTCGGGATCATCAACGAAAATGCCGGCCTGCTTGAAGATCTGGTGTTGATGGCACAGCAGGGGATGGAGGTGGATCCAGAGAGATGGGTTACCATCTCCGGCAGAATCAGCAGCCAGGTCCGGCGGGCGGAGGAGATCACCCGGCGTCTGAACGGGTTTGCCCACAGTGTGGACAGTGACCTGATCACGGTTGATATCTGCTCATTGGTCAGTATGGCAGCCTCGCTCTCGAAACGTTTGCTGGCTGAAAGCGGGGTCGTGGTTACGATCGAGAAGAAGGCCGAGGGGATCCTGGTGCCTGTTGCTCCCTTTCAGTTTCTTCATCTGCTCGGTCGTTGCCTCGAATTTGCCGGTCGACATGTTGCCGGACCGGAAAGGAATCTCCGGATGACCTGTCACCGTAGCGCAGCGGGAGTGGCTGTTATTGGCATCTTTGGTTTGGCCCTGGATGGAGACGAGGTGTTTCCCGGTGTGATCGAACAGGCGTTGATGGAATCCCTGGCTGTCACGCTTCGACAGGGGGAGGGCCGTGACGGCCTGTTGCTCGGCATCGGGAAAGGCGATCTTCATGCGGGCGGATAGCACGATGCTGATGTCAGCGGAGTCGTGATCTTTTTGAGTGGGGGCCGCTCTGTTGAGCGATGGTGCCTGTGAAAAGTTTCCGTGCCTGCGCCTGTAGATACAGGAAGGCAGACATGATGGCGTCGCAAAAAGTCCGATCTGCTGCGTTGTAGCGGATACGGCCATGCTCGACGTACTCCATGTACGCCTCTGCTTGGTCGACACCGCTACGCCTTGTATCTCGAAATTTTATGCTGAGCCATCTTTGAAGTGTGATGGGCTTTTTACGAGTCCATCAGATATGAAAGAGAACACCTGGATATGCAGTGCTGGAGGAGAGGTGTTTTCCTGGGTACGTTCAATTTGTGAAGGAGGAAGAGGAATGAGAAACGGATTGCATAGAATGTTGCTGGCACTTGGCGTCGCAGGGGCATGTCTCCTGTTGATAACGGGTGTGGCCCTGGCTGGGGAGGAGGCGGTCAAGACCGTTACCCTGACCCCGCGGATGGGGGTGGTCATGGGGGTGCTGGTCCTCGCCATCCTGCTGTTTATCTTCGAGTTCGTCCGCGTGGACGTGGTCGGCATCATCATGATGGTCATTCTGCCCATCCTGGGTGTGTTGACGCCCAAGGAGGCCATCAGCGGCCTGTCGAGTAACGCCGTGGTCTCCATCATCGCCGTCATCATCATCGGTGCCGGCCTGGACAAGACCGGCTGCATGAATGTACTGGCGCGCAATATCCTCAA